>JAUYMZ010000467.1 GCA_030699355.1 Bacteroidota bacterium
CCCAAATTGTTAATGGCTATGAGTAGTATTATTGCCTTCGATGTTTATCCAGTAGTGTTTGGTTCAAGAATACTTGGAATGGGTGCCTTAAAAGGTGGTATGCCCATGTACAAATACATTTTTAACCGCATGCTAACTTTGTTTCAAAATATTTTGATGAGCCAAAAATTGTCTGAATACCATACGGGTTATAGGGCATTTAGTGCCGAAGTTTTAAAAAGCGTTCCTTTCCAAAATTGCAGCGATGATTTTGTGTTCGATAATGAAATAACAGCTCAAATATTTATGAAAGGCTACGAAATCGCCGAGGTTACTTGTCCTACCAAATACTTCCCAGAAGCATCTTCCATTAACTTTAAACGCAGCAGTATCTATGGTTTAGGTGTTTTAAGAACCAGCATTATTTATCGTTTGCACAAGTGGGGAATTGGCAGCTATACCATATTTAAACCATAACAATCTGGTTTATTTTTATTACTATAGGTTCTTTTTCAATACATCATTACAAAAAAAGCTTGACTTATATGATATAAGCCAAGCTTTTTTGTTTACGTAACTTACTTCAATTTAATAGGAACCTTAACTTGTTCTTTGTCCCAATGTATCAGTAAATTTACATTTCCTACACTATCTTTATCACTAAAATTTATCTCCAAAGATTCTTTAAACTCAGCTTGTTTATTGGCAACAACTTCCGTTCTTAATACATCCATTTTCATATCTGCTTCTTGTGCACCCCAACGGTCCCAATCATTATTTACGGCAATAACCCATTTCTCCTGCCCTGGATATGCATAAATAGAATATTTTCCTGGAGCTAATTCCTTTTCATTAAACCAAATGGTTTGGTTGTTTTCAAAAGTTGTGGCTTCATTGGCTCCCAATCGCCAATATTTTCCATACGGTTGCAAAGCACCTGCTTCTTCATCGCCAAAAATAATTCTGCCTTTGGCCGCAGGTTGGCAATAGTTTATATCAATTTTTAAACTTCCGTGGCTGTAGCTTGCCGTGGCTGGCGGACTATGTTTTTTGGTGTCTTTTTTGAACCAATTAAAGAAAAGTAATAATCCAATTATTACAACGGCACTTATGAGTAAAATTTTCTTCAGCATTTAATAATTATTTAATGTCAAACATAAACTATTTTATTTAGAATATTAAGTCAAATTTCTTAACCAATTTATTTCTGTTTGATCCAAAACTTGAATCTCTCCCGAATTCATATTTTCTAGGCTAATTTGACCTATCGATAATCTTTTTAATTGGGTAACATAATTGCCCAAAGCAAAGCACATCCGTCTAATTTGTCGGTTCAGCCCTTGTTTTAAAATAATTTCGAAGGAAAAATCATCCAATATTTCAACGGTACAGGGTAGGGTAAGGGTACCTAAAATGGCTACGCCGTTTTCCATTTTTTCCTTAAAATCTACATCTATTTTTTTTTCAAGCTGAACCCAATATCTTTTTTCAATTTGATGCACAGGGCTAATTACTTTATTATAAATATGTCCATCGTTACTCAATATGAGCAGTCCTTCAGATTGTTTATCAAGTCGGCCAACATAAAATAAATCGGCATATTCGGGTACTAAATAATTGAATAATGATTGGCTAATTTTACTTTGTAAAGTACATTCTATTCCAACTGGTTTATAAAATTTATAATACAAGAACCTGTTTCCATTTAAAAGGCACTGTTGGTCTAAATACAGGCTATCGTAGTATCCCACTAAAACGTTTTCAAAACAGGTGCTTTCGTTCAATAAAACTCTTCCAGATTGAAGCGCTAGTTTAGCTTCTTTATGACTAATTTTGCCATGTTTAACCAGCAGATAAACAATTTTTTGTCGTGCGTTCAAGGATTAACTTTCTTCGTTGAAGTATATTTTATAGAATTTCCTGCCATCTGGGTCGGTACCTTTTTCTATCATATTTTTATTTCCATGAATATAAATATGAAAATTCTTATCGAGTTTTAACACACTTTTAAATACCCTAGCTTGTTTTTTTACGGCCTGATCCGAAATATCAAAACCATCTTTAAGTTCTAGTTCGTACTCGCGTTCAGCCTGGTTTTTAAAGTCTTCAAAGGAGGTTATTAATCCTTCATGGTTGCCAAATACTTCTTGTGAAAACTCTTGTTGGTCAAATTTTTCATGGTCTTTAAAATAGCCTACCGACCTATTTAATAAATCTATTTGATCGGCTTTACTCACTTCATATTCCTCGGTAATTTGTTTGGTTACAAATTCTTTGGTAATGGTTAAAAAGTTTTCGGTAAAGTGGTAATTATCTGCACAGGGCTTTATTTTTAGAAATTGGTCGCGCCAATACATCGCCTCAGCAGTTTTGTTAAGTTTGTCTACCACGCACACTTTAAAGCCATTATCGCCTTCAATATTTAGGATTAAGCAGCCTTTATCTAATTTATCTACGGGGGTTCCAGCCTCAAAATTTACATCAAAGTTTGCCCCGTTTCTTTGCATTTTTATAAAGTGGTCTTTGGTTTCGGCCTTAAAAATTCCGATGGCTTCAACCAGTTTTCCTTCATATTGCATGTCTTTAAATTGGGCAATGTATAAATCGCCGGGCTTTATATTTTGATGCAAAGCCGTTTCATATAAATGCTTGGCCAAATGAATACTCTGTATATGAAATCCCTCAGGATGTTCAAAACACTGAAGCGCATAATGGTAAACTGGATTTAACGCATGGTCGTCGTTGCTAAATGTGAGGTGGTAATAGGTAGGTTGGTGAAACGACTTCAAAAAATACCGCAATAAAATATTCTCTAAGTTTTCATCTACAGGTGAGATGGGTTCTTTAGAAACAATAAGTGGTTCACCATTGGTTTTATTCCCAGTTTGATGAACAGACACAGTTTGAAGGCTTACAAGGGAGAAATCGAGCATTTTTTTTTTGGCGAAAATTAATGAATCAAAAATGGAATGTACAATTTTATTTTATTGATTAACTTGCACCCCAATGAACATGATAGAATTTACACCTGCTGCCAAGGAAGCAATTGCCCATTACAAGGCTACTTTGCAAATTCCAGAGGGCTACGCTTTACGAATAGGCATTCGCCAGAAGAATGCACAAGACAAAGGGTTGTTAATTGGTTTCGACGAAAAAGGAGATAAGGATAGGGCTGCCAATGTGGATGGAATTGACGTGATTTATAATGCGGGTCAAATTTTCTTTTTTGCAGGTATGTTAATAGATTTCCAGGATAAAGATGGTAGAAAAGGGTTTAAGTTTGTAGAGAAATCTCGTAAATAATAGCTGCATGACGCTCCAAGAAAACCTCCAAATTGCTTTTAACTCTATCAAGGGAAATAAATTAAGAGCCACCATTACCGCCTTAATTATTTCTATTGGGATAATGGCTTTGGTAGGCATTTTAACTGCTATTGATGGAATTAAAGCCGGCATCAATACTTCTTTTTCTAGCATGGGAGCAAATACTTTTACCATTAAAAATAGAGGTCAGAACATCCGATTCTCTGGTGGTGGAAAAGGGCCACAACGTTTTAAGCCTATTTCGAAAAATGAAGCCGATAAATTTATGGCCGAATTTAAGTTCGATGCCACCATATCTGCCTCTGTTAATGCCGGGTTTAATAGCACAGTAAAGTATAACAATATAAAAACCGACCCAAATATCATGATTATGGGCGGTGATATAAATTATTTAAAGGTAGCAGGATATGAACTCTCATCAGGAAGAAACTTTACAGGAAAAGAGCTCAACTCTGCCTCAAATATTGTTATCTTAGGTTCAGAACTTAAAGATAAATTGTTTCCTTCTAAAGACCCCATTGGCGAGAGTGTTTTTATTGGTGCCGCCAAATTTAGAATCGTTGGGGTGCTTATTTCAAAGGGCTCTAGCATGGGGTTTGGCGGAGATAGGATAGTTATTGTGCCTATTCAAACGGCCTATCAAACTTTTTCAATGCCCAATATGAGTGCCGTAATAACCGTGGCCCTGAACGATGTAAATGCCATAGACTTTGCCATTGATGAGGCCACCAGTTTATTTAAACGAATTAGAAAACTTCCTTTACAAGTTGATTTAAACTTTAATGTGTATAAATCTGATAACTTAGCCAAAGAACTAATTAGCAACTTAAGTTATGTAACAGCCGCTGCTACCGTTATTGGCTTTATTACCCTCATTGGTGCTGCCATTGGATTAATGAATATTATGCTGGTTTCTGTGTCTGAAAGAACCCGAGAAATTGGAATCAGAAAAGCCATTGGCGCTACCCAACAGGTAATACGAAGGCAGTTTTTATTTGAAGCCATCGTTATTTGTCAGCTAGGTGGTATTGGTGGTATTATCTTTGGAATTATTATAGGAAACATTGTGACTACTTTGGTAGGGGTTGGTTTTATTATTCCTTGGCTTTGGATGCTCAGCGGAATAGCCTTGTGTCTTTTGGTTGGATTGGTAAGTGGAATCTATCCTGCTATTAAAGCAAGTAAACTCGACCCTATTGAGGCACTTAGATTTGAATAAATTTTATGGAAGAAAACTTACAACAATTTGCCCAAACGTATGCGCAAGGACTATGGATTGCCTCGGGAATTTTTGCCGCATTGGCGCTTTTTAGACTTGTTTTGGTTATTAAAACTAAATCGCAACGTGCTTGGATTTTTAAGGCCAAAGCAGATTTTTTTGTTATTGGCTTAAAGGTTTTTTTCGGCCTAGGTTTAATTGCCTTTTTAGCAGATATTCCGGTTTGGTTTTTATCGGTAGCCCAATTTAGGTCGGTAGCTCCCGCGCTACCTTTATCGGTTTTAATCTTTGTATTGGCTTGGCTTAGTGTGCAAGAAATTATATTGTGCTTTACCGTTTCATACACTTTAATTCATCAGTTTATAAAACGAATCTTGTTTTTTTTAGTCAGTATATTCTGTGGCTCATCCTTTATTTTAGCAGCATTTATTGTGCCTGGAACGTTTTTATACCCGCCACAAGATTCCACCATAGAACTCCAAATGCCCGTAAAAGGAACTTGGTTGGCGGCCAATGCAGGACATCAAAAATGGGTTAATTATCACAATAATTTCCCGCCTCAAGCCTTTGCTATAGATATGGTAAAACTAAATGAGGCCGGACGATTTTTTGAAAATGAAGGCATTGATTCAAGCGATTTTTTTAGCTTTGGCGACAGTGTTTTTGCTCCCGCAAGCGGATATGTTTACCAACTTGCAGATGGTTTTCCAACCCAACAAATTTACAAAGGCGTAGATAGCATTAATCCCGCAGGTAACTTTATTCAAATACATTTCGGTTTGAACCAATACCTGTTTTTAGCCCATTTACAAGCGGGGTCTTTACAAGTTGCAAAAGGAGATTCGGTTCAGGCCGGACAATTCTTGGCTTTAGCTGGAAATAGCGGAAATACAAGCTTCCCGCATGTACACATACACATTCAAGATAAGCCCGTTTTAAACGATTCTTTGGCCAAAGGTTTGCCTTTTGTATTTAAAGGCATAGAAAGAAAAAGATATTTGGGCTGGGAAAAACCTGCCTATCCTTTTTTATTGCGCAACGATAAATTTAGAAACTAACATGTTTAACGAATTTCTAGTTCATGTTTTAGCAGAAGTAAATAGCCTTTGGTTAAGCATTGCTTTGCTTAGCATGCTGTTTTTATTCTTTCTTTTGAAAGTTAAATTTCAGAAAAAGGCCTCTGTTAAAGCTTACGGAATTTTATTTTATGCTTTTGTTTTTTATTCCATAGCCAGTATTTCTTATGTATTGTTAAATGCCCTTAATCATTTCTTTCACATAGATAGCGATATTTACAGTCATTTTTGGTGGTTCTTTCCGCTCTCATTTTTGTCGGCCGCAATGGGCGCTTTAGTGGCTTGGGTTATTTATTTAGGTGCCCATAAAGTGGCCAAGGAATATGAATTTCAATTAATGAATTATAGCTTGCTCATAATTGCACCTTATGTTTGTTATACTTTATTGTTGAAGCCTTTTTATGAAACGATATCTTTGTACCAAGTGGCAGCAAACACCAAGCCTCATACGCCAAAAAATCTCAATTTTAATAACATAGAAGAATTAAACCAATTACCCGATACCTCGCTCTCGTATTTACCTGCTATTCCAAGTCAATTATACGATTCTATATTGGTTCAGCCCAAAGGAGCCGCTATTTATTTAGTAAACAACCGCAACGGATTTTCCTTCACTATTCCTTGCGCTACAAAACCCATACATCAAATTTATGTGGCTGCTAATACAGCTTATAAACAATTAGCGGTTTTGGCACTTGCACCTGCTATTCAACAACAAGCTTCCTTTTTAGTGATTGATTCTTTAGGCATGCTTATTTTTGAAAAGACCTTAAACGATGGAACCAACCGATTAAGCCTGAGTGAAAATGGGAAATATGCCGTTTTACAAGAGGCCGATAAGCAAGATAGCCTTGTAGTTAAAAAGCTGTTTTTACTTAAACCATAAAGGCTTTGGAGGCAATGCCATCTGCCAAAAACCTGGCTTCAGCTTGCAAAATAATATGACCGTTTTCTACCTTTAAGTGCTTTAATTGAAAATTTTGTTGCCATTGTTTATGCAGGTATTCCATTCGGTTTGAACCAAATTTCTTTTCGCCTTCTTCTAAATCTAATCCCCAAATGGTGCGCAGGCCTGTCATAACCCATTCATTGTATTGATTGTTTATACTAAGCACTTCGGTTTCTAAAGGTGGTATTCCTTTATCTAAAGATTGCATGTATTGTTGATTATTGGCAATATTCCAACTGCGTTCGTTGTTTCTAAAGCTATGGGCACCCGGACCAACACCTAAATAATGAGCGCCTTTCCAATATTGTGTATTGTGCAGTGCATAGGCTTTATCTTTTGCAAAATTAGAGATTTCATACTGCTCAAATCCTGCTTCTATGCCTCGGTTTATTAAAGTTAAAAATTGTTGTTCACTATCTTCTTCAGAAATAGGGGTGAAGGTATTTTTTGCTTCGCGATTACCAAAAACGGTTTTAGGTTCAATGGTTAGGCAGTAACTGGATAGATGTTGTATGCCAAGATTAAAAGCCATGGCCAAATTGTCTTCCCAACGCGCCAAACTCATATTAGGAATGCCATAAATTAAGTCGATACTGATTTGATTAAACCCCGCGTCTTGCGCCAACTTAACGCAGTTTTTTGCTTCTATAGCAGAATGCGCTCGGTTCATAAAATGAAGGTCGGTATCATCAAAACTTTGAATTCCAATGCTCAATCGATTAACAGGTGTGCTGCGTAAAAATTTTAAGTAATCAGCATGCAGGTCGTCTGGATTGGCTTCTAGGGTAATTTCTTTTACCTCTGATAAATCAAAATGTTTGGATAAGGTTTCAAATATTAAATTTAATTCGGCCTCGTTTAAAATACTGGGCGTTCCGCCACCTAAGTAGATAGATTGTATACTTTGATGAGCAAGAAAGTCTTTTCTTAAAAATAGTTCTTTTGCAATTGCTTGCACAAGCTTTTCTTTGTATGAAAGAACCGTGCTAAAATGGAAATTACAATAATAACACGCTTGTTTACAAAAAGGGATATGAATATAAATTCCAGCCATAGCAACCCTGCGAAGTAAGGGGCAATTCTGGAGTTTACAAAACGTTTCTACTATTATTGAAAAGGATTGGCTATTTTATTGTTTTACTCTTGGCTTTGCAACAGGTTTTTGCACAAGAGAGGTATTGGGTAAAATTACGGTTTGAACCCAATATAGATAAGCTTGAAAAGCAATATGCCAAGTGGCAATTACTGGATTCATCTGCCATTTCGAGCTACTTGAATGCGGCTCAAATAAAATGTTACGAAGAAAATTTCTTAAGTACCCAAATACAAACCAACTTTATAAGTAAAGATAGCCTAATGGGTGTTTTTTATTTGGGTAAGCCTTATGCCTTGCATTCCATTCAACTTGGGAATGTTCCTCAAGAATGGATGGGCAACCAACTTAAGACTTTGCATTCGGGTTCGGTAAAGGCTACGCAATTGGGTAAATACTTCCAATTAATCTTGAATCAGGCCGAAAACAATGGCTATCCATTTGCACAAATCGGATTAGATTCGATTATAGCTGATACCCTAGGAATAAGTGCTCGGTTCAGCCTAAATAAAAATACCTTAATATATTTTGATAGCATTGATTTTGGGGGTACAGCTAAAATGAATAAGGCATTTTTACAACTGTTTGCGAACTATAAACCGGGAATGGTTTACCAAGAAGAACTAATAAAAAAATTGGATAGCAGGTTAAGTGAATTGCCATATGTGCAAGTAGCACAGCCCATGGGTGTTTATTTTTATGGAAATAAAGCACGACCTTATGTATATATTAATCACAGAAAAGCATCGAGTTTTGATGGGGTTATAGGTTTTGCACCCAATAGTCAGTTAAACAATAAATTGGTTTTAACTGGCGATATGAACCTAAAATTGGCCAATTTATTTGGTTCAGGCAAAAATTTTGAGCTTAGTTACCGAGGTTATTTAAACAACTCGCAAGATTTGCAAATGAAATTTTTATGGCCTTATTTTTTTAAAACCCGTTTGGCTTTGGATTATGGTTTTAAATTAGCAAAATTTGATTCGTCTTGGCTTGAAATAGTTAACGATATTGGCCTGCAATACCGTTTAGGTGGTAATGATTATTTGAAGTTTTTCTTTCAAAATCAAACCATCAATAGTTTTGTAAGCGATACCCAATTTGTAAAATCTACCCGGAGATTGCCAGCTGTGCACGATATTGTAAATAATATATACGGTTTAGCCATCAGAAAATCTACCCTGGATTATTTTTTTAATCCCAGAAAAGGTTTTTTGTTGAACCTAGAATTGGGTGCAGGTACCAAGCGCATTGTGCCCATGGACGAATTGACGCAATTGACTATCCTTGCTGGGAATGGCGAAAATTATAAGATTTATGATTCGGTTCAGCTCTTAAGTATGCAATATAAGGTACAAGGAAATTTTTCGTATTATATTTCCTTTCGAAAAAATTGGGTGCTTCATAGTCAGTTAAACGGTGCCATGCTTGTGAATGAAAACTTGTTTTTGAACGAACTATATAGAATTGGTGGATTAAAAACTTTAAAGGGATTTGATGAACAAAGTATATTCGCCAACAAATACTTGATTGGAAATTTTGAATTGCGTTATTTG
>JAUYMZ010000469.1 GCA_030699355.1 Bacteroidota bacterium
CAGTTCAGCCTCTTTTTTGCCACGCATACTTACCCCATCAATCCAAACCTCGCCCTCATAATCGGTATCCATGGTAGAAAGAATATACAATAGAGTAGATTTACCACAACCCGATTTGCCAATAATAGACGCAAAAGTGCCTTGGTTCAGACCGAAATTGATAGACTTTAAAACCTGAATGCTAATGGGGTCGTGGAAGTATTTTACAATGCCCTTGGCTTCTAATATTATTTGCTCCATGTTATTTGCCTCTAATAATTACCACAGGGTCTATTTTACTGGCTTTTTGGGCAGGGAAATACCCAGAAAAATAGGTGGTTAAAATAGAAAATATACCCCCAATAATGTAAAAATTAATATTGTAGTTGATGGGGTAAGTTTTAATGGTTGGGAGGGAGGCGGTTTCAAACGGAATTTGGTCTATCAGTGCAGATAATCCGAAGCCAGAAATGAGTCCTAAACCGCCACCAAATATGCCAATACTTACCGCAATAGAAATGAATATCGTTTTTACATCTTTGCCGCTAAAGCCGCTGGCCTTGAGGATAGCAATCGAATCCATTTTCTCGTAAATCATCATGTTTAAGATATTGTAAATGCCAAAGCCTGCCACAATAAGTAAGGTAATGCCCACGGTAAAAGAAATAATGGTTCTTACCTTGCTGCCTGTTTCAAACTGCGAGTTGGCAGTTTGTATATCTACCGCCTCAACGCCAAACAAACTTTGGTATTCTTTGGCCATAAGCGGCGCTTGCAATATATCGTGCAGCTTAACTTGCACATCGGTAATATAATTGTTGCCTTCGCCCAACAGCTTTTGGGCGGTTTTAAGACTGGTATAACTCTGTACTTTATCAATATCTTGCAAACCCGACCTAAAAAAGCCAACTACTTTTAATTGAACCTTTACGCCTTTGGTGCTGGTAACTTGCACCACATCTCCCACTTGTACCAGCATGGTTTCGGCGGCACCTTTGCCCAAAATAATGCTATTTGGCGTGTTTTTTAAATCTAAAAAATTGCCATCTACCACATAATCGCTAAACTTAAATAAGCGGTTTTCTTCTACCACGTCAATACCATTAATTACCCCCGTTAAATCGGTAGTGCCCACTTGGTAAAAACCCTGACTAATTATTTTAGGAGCCACACCCAATACGCGCTTATCTGCCTTTATGGCCTGCATTATAGCACCGGCACCCTGTATTTGCATCCCTTTATTGCTGGGTTTTACAGAGCGTATAAAATGGTAAGTTTCTAGCTCGCCAAACGCCATTTGTATGGGTTGTTGCTCTTTTGGTTTTAGCTCATTATACAACCTAATATGTGGCGTTCGGTTCAAAATAAGTCCATCTAATAAATCGTTTAAGCCCGTCATAAACCCCAGCAAAGCCACAAACATGGTAATGCTAAAAGTTACCCCAATAGCCGCCACCAAAGTTTGTTTCCACCTTGCCAACAGCAAAGAAACTGAAATCTCATAAAGTAATTTAAAGTTCATTTTTTTGTAATTCTGAATGGGTTGTCCTAATTCCTAATTCCTAATTCCTAATTCATAATTCATAATTCAACTAAGGTTTCACCAACACATCAGAAGTGCCAATTCCACTTAAAATTTCTACCATTTGCAAGTCTTTTAATCCGGTTTGAACCGACACTTGCTCGCCATTTTCTTTTACAACCAAGGAATCATTTAGCAGGTAATTTCTTGGAATGAGGAGGGCATTTTCTTTGCGCTGAACCAATATATTTGCTTCAAAAGTAATGTTGGGGTAAACCTTAGGCGGACCATCCGTGAAGGCGGCTTCTACCAAAAAGGTTTTGTTTTTGTCGTTCATAATCGGACTAATTCTGTTTATGATTGCCTTAAACACTTTGCCCTTATAACTATCCATGGTAATAAGCACGTCTTGGTTCAGACCAATTTTAAAAATATCGTTTTCATCTACCTGCATTTCCAAAGTAAATAAGCGAGAATCACCTATTAATCCAATGGGCGTTTGGGCCGTAACTACCTCTCCAACTTTTTTGTTTATTTGGTAAATGGTGCCTTTAAACAAGCTTTTTACCTCAAAATCGCTCACTTGTTGCTGGGTAATTTTTAAGTTGTTTGCACTTTGTTTGGCCTGGAGTTTAATGAGTTTTGCCAGTTCATCTCTGCGCACCTTGGCCGATAGATAGGCCGTTTTTGCATTTTGATAATTCAATTCTTTTTGCTCCAATTCTACCTGCGTGCCCACCTGTTGTTTGTATAAAGCCAATTGCCTTTGGTACAAACTAGAATCGAGTTTCATTTTATTAAATTGCCAATTTACCTGCTGTTCTGCCTCCACCAAACGCGATTGGTTGGTGTTTAAACTGGCATTTTCTGCATTTAGCTTCGCATTGTTTTCGCTGTATTGTTGAATATCATTGCGCATAGAAAAGAGCTTTGTGCCGGCTTCAACCTCCTCACCCTCCACTACAAAAATCTTTTCTATTTTGCCATTTACACCCGCTAATATTTGGTATTGTTGGTTGCTTTTTACAGAGCCAGAGGCATACACAGATTCTGTGATGGTTTTTACCACCGGCGAGGACTTTTCCCTTTTATCTTTGCAACCTATCAAGATAATACTGAGGAAAAGAATGGAATATTTATACATAATGTTTTTGTTAATCTGACGCTAAATAAGGGCGTCTTCGTGTTTTTTATTAGCTAATTGTCCGCAAGCCGCATCAATATCTTTGCCCCGACTTCTTCTAACTTTTGCCACCACGCCATTTTTTTCTAAGAAGGCGCAAAACTTATCAATCTTGTCGGAGTCGGCTTTTTCAAAAGCACCATCTCCAGTGGGGTTATATTCTATTACATTTACCTTAGCCGGAAACTGCTTGCAAAAGGCCAGCAATTCTTTGGCATCTTGAATGCTCTCATTAAAATCTTTAAAGGCAATATATTCAAACGTAACGCGCTTTTTGGTTTGCTGGTGAAAGTATTTTAGGGCTGAACCAACAGAGGCAAGGCTATTGCTTTCGTTGATAGGCATAATCATATTGCGCTTTAAATCGTTGGCTGCATGCAGGCTTAAAGCCAGGTTGAACCTAACTTTATCATCGGCCAATTTCTGAATCATTTTAGCAATACCCGCGGTAGACACTGTAATTCTATCTGCGGCCATACCCAATCCCTCGGGCGAAGTAATTTTCTCTATGCCTGCCAATACATTGGCGTAGTTTAAGAGCGGTTCGCCCATTCCCATAAAAACGATATTGGTAAGCGGTTTACCATAATGCTCTTGCGCCCAATTTTTAATGGCTACTACTTGGTCGTAAATTTCGCCGGCACTAAGGTTTCGCTCGCGGTTCATTTTGCCCGTAGCACAAAACTTACAAGTAAGGCTGCAACCCACCTGCGAAGAAACACAAGCTGTCATGCGCTCATCTGCGGGTATTAGCACCCCTTCTACCATAAAGCCATCGTGCAAAGTAAAGCCACTTTTAATAGTGCCATCATTGCTTATTTGCTTATCAACCGTTTCTATGCTGTTTATTACAAAATTTTCTGCCAACCAAGCGCGCGTTTCGGCCGAAATATTTTTCATGCCTGCGAAGCTTGTGCAAGATTTTTTCCAAAGCCACTCATACACCTGTTGCCCCCTAAAAGCCTTTTCACCTTGTTTTACAAAGGTTTCTTTTAGCTCGCTTAAACTTAAAGTACGAATATCTATTTTGGCATTTTTGCTCATTGCGTGGCAAAGATACCAATAATGCGGGGTCTAGCAAATATGATATTTGGCAGATTCTTTTAAGTTTATTTTTAAGAATAGTTGTTTTGGTTGTAATTTTTGTATGGATTGGTAGAATTTGCATGAATTTTTCCATTTTTTGCATGCAACTTAAAAGAATTTCACTACCTTTGTATCCAAGCAATGAATTTACTCCGTCAACATATAAATCAAGGTGAAGTGTATCGTCGTTCTGACCTGGAATATTATTCCTCGGCCATAGATAGGCATTTGGCGCAGCTCACTAAAGATGGAACATTGATAAAACTTAACCAGGGGTTGTATTATGCGCCTAAGCTATCAAAATTTGGAGTTGTTCCGCCAGATGACCGCCAGGTAGTTGAACGTTTCCTGAAGGACGAAGATTTTCTTTTGGTTTCCCCAAATAGTTTTAATTCATTAGGACTGGGATTTACACAATTATACAATACTACTTGGGTTTACAACCATAAGCGCAAAGGAGAGTTTCAACTCAATGGAAAGACATTTGAATTCAAACTTAAATCATCTTTTCCTAAAAATATTTCAAGGGAATATTTGCTTGTTGATTTATTAAACAATTTAGGCATCCTTGCTGAAGACCAAACCCAAGCCATAGATAAACTGCCAAATAATGTACGTAGTTTTAATGCTGATTTGTTAATGAAGGCTACTCAACAATATGGAACAGGCAGAACAAAGCGTACTATAAAATCAATCCTTAGAAACGTACTCCAGCATGCTTGATTTTATTCATAATGACCCTGAATTCAAGGATCTTCTCTCCATCGTCTCTTCCCAAAAAGGAATAGATATTACATTGGTTGAGAAAGACTATTGGATCATGCATGCATTGTATTCATTGCAGCAACAGGGAATTGAATTTGAATTGAAGGGAGGAACTTCGTTATCTAAAGGATACGGGTTAATTCATCGCTTTTCGGAGGACATAGACATTCACATTCGTAATACGCCCATCAATATTTCATCTTGGATTTGGGAACACCTCATTTCAATCAATGCAAGGAATAATTACATCAACAATACAGCCATTGGAGTTCAATGCTATCACCCTGGCTATACATTGGTTGAAAAATTGCAAACCATCGTAAGAAAATATCGTAATATAGACAATCCAGGCGCTTCCAATGATAAAAACTTCATGCGTCAATACTATGATATTTATTGTTTACTGGGCAATGCTCTAATTCAAGAATTCATTGGTAGTCCAGAATACTTAGCACACAAAGCAACTCGGATAAAAGGCGCTGACAATCTAATTCCCCTCAACGAACACCCTGCACTTTTATTGAATAACCCAAAAATCAGAGAGTCGTTCACCGGTCGTTATTTATCTACTGCAAAGCTGTATTATATTGAACAGCCAGATTTTGAAGAAATACTTGCAAGAATAGCAGTTCACTTGCACAAGCTATAAACCTTAATTGTGCTTGTAGGACCAATGGATACAACGAACCTCATTCATTCCATACTATGCACAATGGAAAAATGGAGAAGTTGACTTGGTTAACATGATCAGAAAAACCAATAGATTTGATTGTGCAGCACAGATTAAATGGAGTTATAGATATTTTGAGGCGCCAAATGAATTAAAAAGTCTTGGTGCACATAAGGGAATAAATGGAATTTTGAGATGACTCCTTTGCCAAAATGCAAGATTGGAGTTATAAGTATAAGCCGCATGACTGCAATCGTTGTTGAACCCAAGGTTGGACCAGTTTTGATATAAAGTTAATAGAAGATATGATGGTCAAAATCTTTTTTTAAGGCTTGTTAGTATGGTACAAGATGATACATGGTAGCGCAATAAAAAGTATGTAAACGGTTGGTTATTTATTTTTATTTTGATGACTACCCCACAAATCAATTTGATATTAGAAACAATTTTTCATACTTTGGCTGAACCAAAAAATGAAACAAGACCATGACAATATCCCAAAATCATGATTATTTTTTAAAAGACAGAGTCCATGAAGCAATCGCTGCGCTAGTAGATTCTGTTTACTTAATAGCCGTTTTATTTGTTGCTAAGATGAATTTGTGGCAATGCCATGGCAACCTTTCAATCCTTAAGAACCATGTTAAAATAAATGAACCAATGCCAGAGCCTCGCAAAAATAAATTAACTGGAAACCTTAAAACCAGACAAAGCATTGGTGACATTGTGTTTTTAACTGCACAGTGGTTTAAAATATTTTTTTTCGGTATTATGGGTGGTATATTTGGTTTTTTGTTTATTGACAAGCCAAGCTTTTGCAAAAGCGAAAGAGTTGTTTTTTGTTTGTGTAAATATTAGTATGGAAAGAAAGTTAATAACATATTCAAAAATGAATTATAAAAAGCTGGTATTGCAAACACATTGCCTCTTATTACTTGTTAAAAATTTGTTATTAATAAGGATACTAAAAATAAGAAGTGTTTCACTTTATGATAGAGTAGTAATACAGGATAATGAAATTGAAATACTATGGAATGTTAGGGGTTGTCACAAAATAATAATCAATAGAGTTGGGGTGTTTCCAGGCAATACTCACGGACTAAAGTTCATGTTTTCAAACAGACAAAATCCAATTGAAATCACATTTTGTGGTATTTCTAAGAAAATTAAAAAGAAAATACAAATTAAAAATACAAAAATTAATTTACTTAACAAATTTATTGCAATAACTGAAATACCTATTGTTTTTGAAGTAACATATAACAAACAAAAATTCCAATGTGAACTTATAAAAGACAATTTGAAAATGGAATTACAAAACATTTCATTTGAATTTGAACCCTTTAACATCGATAATTATAAACCAGTAAATACTATCCAATAATGAGAAGAGATTTTTATGCCACTCCAAAATCAACCCCTTTAATGCGACTTCTTTGGAGTGCATCAGGTGGCGACAGATACATTTTAGAAAGGGCTACATATTCAGACCAAATAAAGTATTTGTGTTTGGGTGGTATTATAGTAGCTACAGGTTTAATGGCTGCTTTGGCTGGTGGTTATGCCTTTTATACCATATTTGAGCCGAGAGGTTCGGCAATTGAATCTCAATTTAGTTGGACTATAACAATAATTTCAATTTTCTTTGGTTGCTTTTGGGGATTAATGAATTTCAATCTTGACAGTTTCATAGTTTCAAGCACAGGCAAAGGAGATGGAACAGAAGACATAACTTGGGATGAATTAAAAGGAGCAATTCCTAGACTTGTTCTAGGTGCTATTATAGCCTTAACAATTTCAAAACCAGTTGAAATTAGAATGTTTAAGACCGAAATTGATGTTGAATTGCATAACGCTCAAATGGAAAAACAAAAAGAATATTTGGGGAGCATTGACAAAATATATGCAGATAGAATTAATGAAGAAAAGAAAAAAATTGAAAAATGGGAGAACGATATACAATCAAAGGTTGATAGATACACATTTTTAGAAAATCAATATATCGAAGAAGCAAGAATAGTAAAACCGGGTCCTAAAGCAGCAGCAATTAAAGCGCAAGCAGATAGAGCAGAAAATGAAGTTAATTTGATTAAATCTAAAAACGAACCGTTAATTAAAGCAGGTTATGAAAATCTCGAAAAATTTGAAACCTCAAAACAAAAGGATATTGAAAACGGAGAAGTTGTATCTGCAGGGCTTGACGGTTTGTTAGAAAGAATAAAGTTGTCGCATCACATTGCAGGTTTTTGGATTTCATTATTTATAACATTGCTTTTTATGGCAATAGAAATGACGCCAATTTTTTTCAAGTTAATGCTTGTAAAATCTCCTTATGATTTTCTAAAAGAAAATGTTGAAGAACTAATGAAAGCAGAACAAGGCATTCACATTGAATATAATTATCACAAGGACAAAGAAGGACAGGAAAGAGATTTAGTAACACACTTACACAAAGAAAAATTATTAGTTGAGAAAAAATCATTGCAAAGAGTTCAGGAAGAACTAACTGAATATGCCATTTCAAAATATAAGGAAGAAATGAAGAAAAAAATTGATGCTAATCCTGAAAAATTCATTAAAGTTCAAGAAAATAATAACGAATAATCAAATGAAGCTTAGCAGAATTCTTTGCACTTTTTCAGGCGATGATTACAGTATTATCAGCCAATGTAAGGATAAAACAATCCAATATCGTTTTATGCTTATTGGTGGTTTTGTTACTGCGATTTTCGCATTATGCTTTATTAGTTTCTATTTTACTTTTACAAAACTGATACAAAATAATTTTATAGGGTTACTAATAGGATTATTTTTTTCCTATATGATAACAAACATTTACCTTTTATTGCTTTACACCCTTTCGAAAAATTCATTTCCTTGCAAAACGGATAAGGCAGCAAAACTTTTTTCAATTTCAATACGTGTGATTTTCATTTGTTTTATTGCCATCGTGGTTTCGAAACCATTAGAAACTATGATTTATTCCACAGATTTGGAAAATGAAATTGCAATATACAAGCAGGAACAAATAAGTAAATACAGGCAATCCACAACAGAATATTTTAATGAAGAGACTGAAAATTTGAAGTTGATTATTAAGAAACAAGAATTACTTTATAAAAATACTGAAACGAGTCAAGTAGAACATTATACAAAGCTTTTAGAAAAAAAAGAACTTCAAAAAGATGAACTAATTGCTTCAATGAAAAACCTTGTAAATAATTCTAATTATTACATACAAAGCATTGTAATTTTAAACACGAAATTCAGGACTTGTTGGTTGTTTACCTTTATTATAGTATTTGTTTTTCTGTTTCCAGCTTATTTAAAAAACTTTCTTGGCGAACATAGCTCTTATTACGAAACAAAACGCATAATTGAAAATCGGTTAGTTAAAGAAGAATACGATATTTTTAAAAATCAATACAAAGAATTATTTAACAGCAAAATCATATCTGCGATTCAATATCCTAGTGATGAAAAAGAAAAAAATACTTTTATAGAAATGGTGTATATTCATAATTCAATGATTAGAAACATTCAGTTTTCAGAGCCATTTATTGACGCGCCTTTCAATACAATTAGAAGAATAGATGAAAGAGAGTTTTTGAAAGAGGATGATTTAATTTCCGATTTATACAATGTCTGAATTTGTTACCATACAAGAACACATTGAAAGAAGAACATACATAAAAGGTAAGTTCAAAGGGAAATTTATTGGCTATCTTGATCATAAGAAATCCGATTTACTTCATGAGAATTTTTATGACCTTGAGGTATTAAGTGGCGAAATAAAAACAACAAAAGAAGAAGCTCACATTCGTCATTGGGAAACGGGAGAGCCTGAGGAATTTCAACCCATTGAACAATTTCTAACAAAGTTGCCTCAATCATTACCGTTAGAAATTAGATACAACGATGGGACAACAAAAAACTATCAAATAAATTTAAACGAACCGAAATTAAGCAACTATTCACTTTCAAAGCAGGTTTATGAAGATGCTAAAATATTCGGGGATATTGAAGGCGACATTTCGGGTTACATTAAGCATTATGATATACAAGACATTGAAGTTGAAGTAATCCCCAAAGAAGTTGGAAAAATTGATTTACCACCAATTAAAACAAAGATTAAAATAGCAAAGCAAACAGGTAAAACAGAAGTTGACGGAAATTACAAAAGGTGGGAGTATTATAATTCTGACGGTACAACTTATTGGGGTAATTGGATTAAACAAACTAGTGGCAGTGGAATTTCCTTTTCGGGTTTACTTAGTGGTTTGTTACAAATATTGTTCTTTCTGTTTATTGTTATACCTCTTTTTGTAATTGGTGGGAAAGTTATTTTACCACTATTAATTATTGGTATCATATTCTATTTTTTATCAATATTGCATCCTATCATTATAAGGTTGTGGAGTTGGTTGATTCGCCTACTTGGTTTTGCTTTTCTTTTGTTTTTTGTTTTCGGTATTGTTTCATTAATCACCAATCCAATTCATACTAAAGTAAAGAAAAAGTATACAACAAATACGAACGAGGAAATACAAAATACCATAAAAGATCCTTTAACAGGCGATAGTATTATTTCTTATTTTAGAGTTTGGCAAGATTACAACAGCAAAGAATATTCCG
>JAUYMZ010000474.1 GCA_030699355.1 Bacteroidota bacterium
TAGTTACCTTAAACTTTTTAGCCAATCCATCAGCAGTAGGTTCTCCAATTGGAGGCGATGGATTTCCATTCCCATCCAATACGTTTAACCGTGTAGATTTAGATACAGCCATTAAGGCTGCGGGTACTGCAACGTTTGCTTCTATTGGAAGTGAGCAAGATGCGTTTGCAGAGTTTTTGCAAAACAAACATGCAACAGCACAAACAGCCTATTCTGTTAGAGATACTAACTTGTTTGGTGATAGAAGAATTCAGTTATTAAATACCAGACCAGATGCTATATTCCCAGAAACCAATCCAGCTAGAACTATTTTAGCTGCTAGAAACACAGCGCCAAACCAATTGGTTAGGGTACGCGGTGTGGTAAGCAGAGCTTGGGGTAGGTTTATCTACATACAAGATGCAACAGGTGGTATTGGAGTTAGACAAGGCAGTGGTGCCATGGTTGATGCTATTACAGCAGGTAACTTAGTAAAAGGAGATAGCGTAGAGGTAATTGGTTTAAGAAATGAGTTTAATAACTATGCCCAAATTCAGTTGAATACCGGTGCTTACACAGGAGCCAATACAGTCATAAAATTAGGTTCAGACAGAACAATTGTACCAGTGGTATTAAGCATTAAACAAATGTTGGCAAATGCCGAGCAGTACGAAAGTGTTTTGGTAAGAATTAGCGGTTTGCGTACCAATGCTACGGGTAATTTTGCTGCCAGTACCAATTATACCATTTGGGATGGAACTACCGCTGGTGATACTACCTTGTTGCGTGTAATTGCCGCGGCAGATACAGAAATGGACGATGCACCTGCTTTGGCAATACCTACTGATACGTTCACATTTGAGGGAATTTTAGCTCAGTTTTGTAGCAGTCCGGCCAGCAATTGTGGCAACGGATACCAGTTGTATGGCGTAAGAAAATCGGATATTATTTTTACACCTACTTTAAAGCCATTTAACTTACTATCTCCAGCTAACAATGCCAGCGTATTTGTAACAGCCGGCAGCACTGCACCTATTCAAATTACTTTTGGTTCAGCCAAATTAGCAACTGCAAGATATAAGTGGAAAGCAGCTTTAGCAGCAGGTAGTTTAAACATGCCATTGCTTACTTTAAACAGTAATAGAAATGGAGTAGATACTTTCTTAACTTTATTATCTAGAGATGTAGATGGTATTTTAGCTTCTTTGGGTTTAAGAAAAGGCGATTCTGTAAGTTTAAAATGGACAGTTTATGCTTATAACGGAAGCGATTCTTTAATGGCTAACGAGGAGCGTTTTATTA
This sequence comes from Bacteroidota bacterium, assembly GCA_030699355.1. Lineage (GTDB taxonomy): Bacteria > Bacteroidota > Bacteroidia > UKL13-3 > UKL13-3 > B1. Next base: position 1,282 of record JAUYMZ010000474.1, read on the forward strand.
CCTTAGGCAGAAATCGTACTTTGAGTGCATTTAACTTGGTAAATCCAACAAACAATGCAAGGGTTGTGGTTAAAAAGGCAAGTGTTGAGCCAATTGCAATCAGTTGGCAAACATCTAATACTGCCACAAAATATACTTGGTTTTTAGATGTACCAAGCGGCAATTTTGCCACACCAATTGTGAAGTTAAACTCAGATATAAATGGTGCAGATAATCAGTTAACGCTAAGCAGCGGAACTGTTGATGCAGTAGCCGAGGGAGCAGGTGTAGCAGAAGGAGATAGTATTAACTTAAAATGGACAGTAAGGGCTTACGAAGGAACAGATTCTTTGCAAGCAAATACCTCATTTGCTATTTGGATTGTGCGTGCTAAAACAGTTGGTTTAGCTGATTTAAATAATAAGATAGCCATTACGTTATATCCAAATCCGGCTACAGATTTTGTTCAAATTAAATCCGATGCTGACTTAAGTGGAGCCCAAGTAGATATTTATACTTTGCAAGGTGTAAAAGTACAAAGCAGTGTATACAACGGCAGTTTATTGTCGGTAGGTGGTTTAAGTAAAGGCATTTATTTGCTGAACCTAAACGCAGAAGCTGGACAAGCAAATTACAAGTTAGTAATAGAATAAAGTTAGATTTGATTACATTAAAAAAGGCCACCCGTAAAGGTGGCCTTTTTTTGTGATGTTTATTTAAACGGATTACTCCATTTCGCTTCTGTTGCTATGCTAGGGTCTGTTAATGTTTTTAGGAAAGCTACTAAGGCAGCTTTTTGGGCATTGCTTAGGTTCAGCCTAACTGGATTGCCATTTGGGTCTTTTAAGGCAGGGGCAAGGGTAGGGTGAGCCTTTATGCCGCTGTTATAATGTTCTACTACTTCTTCCAATGTTTTAAACCTGCCATCGTGCATGTAGGGCGCTGTAAGTTCTATGTTTCTTAAGGTGCTTGTTTTAAATCTTCCTACAAATATGGGGTTAGGAAATACAGCTCCTGCGCCTAAATCTGTGGTAGAGCTGGCATCTAATCCGTTGTTTTGTGGTCCTGGATTGGCACTAATAAAGGCTTCTGTGGTATGACAACCAAAGCAGCCTGC
>JAUYMZ010000475.1 GCA_030699355.1 Bacteroidota bacterium
TTATCGCTTGTCGCAGTGCTCAAAAACGGTAATTACGCAGCGGTTTTACCGGTTTTTCTTGTTTCATTAATGGTTTATGTTTCGCGGGTTAAAAGATGGCAAATTTTATATGAGGCAGCGGGCGAAAAAGCACCTGCAAATTTCTTGTTTGCATCCTTGGCAACGGGCTATTTGGTGAATTTTGCTGTGCCGCGCTTGGGCGAATTAAGCAGAGCGCTCATCTTAAAAAAGTGGCTTAATTATCCTATTCACCTCAGTTTATCAACCATTGTTTTTGAAAGAATGGCAGATGTAATTTGCTTGCTCTTTATTTTAGTGGCGGCTTTTGCATTAGAGCTTTTTAACCAGGGGAACCTATTGAATGAGTTTACCCAAGGCGTGACAATTTTTAGTGTAAATAAGCTATTGCTTTTACTTGCTGGTATTGGAGTGATGGTAGTTTTCTATTTATGGATTCAAAAAAGAAAAGATCAGATTAGTATTTGGATAAAAGAGTTCATTGCAGTGTTTATCAAGCTTGTTCAAATGAAAAATAGAACATGGTTTCTTATTCATACCCTTATTATTTGGCTTGGCTTCTTTTTAATGACATATCTTTGGTTTTTTTTATTCGAAGAATCACGTACTTTAAGTATTTACCAAGCTTATTTGGTAATGGTTTTGGGCGTTATTGCTAGAACTTTACCCATACAAGCTGGCTCTGCAGGTGCCTATCATTTTATTGTAAGCAAGGCCCTTGTTTTGCTGGGCATTGGTAACTTAGTGGCCAATGCTTTGGCCATTGTAATACACGGATTTCAAACTGTATTTACCCTTCTTTTTGGCACCATCGCCTACCTTTGGCTAATTACCCAAAAACGAATTGATAGCTGATGTTGGAATGTTAAACACATTCAACACATACAATTATCCTATATTTGACGCACGATTATACAAACAAACGACACATTTAGCAGTAGAAATATTTCAATAACAAACACAATTAATAAACATGCTGACAACCTTATTAAATACAAAATTCAGAACAAACAAACTACGCGCAGCCATTCAGGTTGTTATGGTTTTTGCCTGCCTGAACCTAAACGCGCAGAATTTTCCAAAACTAGGAAGTGACACGCTCTTAGATATAGCCACTTGGAATGTTGAATGGCTGGGCAGCACCAGTGGCGGACCTTCAGATGAAACCACCCAATACAATAATGTTTTGGCATTATTAAATAAAACAGAATTAGATGTTATTGCTCTGCAAGAAGTGAGTGATGCCAGTACTTACAATACATTAAGTATGGCGCTTGCAACTAAATACGATGGTTTTATCTCTACGTTTTCGCAAACCCAAAAAACAGCTTTGTATTGGCGTAAAAGTATGTTTGAGATAGTGCCTGCCTTATCTTTTAACATCCCATTAAACTCTTCCGACAATTATGCTTTTGCTTCCCGCGCACCTTTACAAGTTTGCCTCAAAACAGTAGGAGGTACCCAAACAGATACTTTATACCTGTTGGTATTACACATGAAAGCGCAAACCGAAAGCACAGATGCAGGAAGGTTTGAATCGTATACTCGTAGGCAAAATGCAGCCAATGCGCTTAAGTTGTATGTAGAAACCACTTTGGCGGGTAAAAAGTTTGTAGCGCTAGGCGACTGGAACGACGACTTAGATGTGTCTATATACAATGCATTGCCAACACCATATGCTGGTTTTTTAAATGCCAACTATACCTTTCCAAGCAAAGAGTTAACAGATGCTGGTAAATCTAGTTATGCCTTTAATATTAATATGATAGATCACATAATGCAAAGTAAAACATTAGATTCGTTTTACTTAAAAGGAAGTGCAAAAGTGTTTGATGATGCAGGGAATTATGTAAGTAATTTTAGCAACAATACCTCCGATCACTTTCCGGTATATGCTTTCTATGATTGGAAGAAATTAATTACCCGTAAAATTCCTGCGGCTATAAATGAAAGGGATGCTTTGATGGAATTAAGTATATATCCAAACCCTACGCAAGGGCAGTTTTTTGTAGTATGTACGCAAGCCATTGAACTAATTGAGATTTATAATTTAAGTGGACAAAAAGTGTGGGTTCAAGCCGAAGACGCTAAGCAACAAGTGAAAGTTGACTTACCTTCTTTGACGCCGGGTATTTACACTTTACGTGTATTTGGGAAAGAGGCAGTACATGTGAGCAAAATGGTAATAGAATAGCCTATATGCAAAAAGGCAGCCGAGGCTGC
>JAUYMZ010000476.1 GCA_030699355.1 Bacteroidota bacterium
TTATACCAACCTCCACCCGAAAAGGTAAAAGAAACAGTATCTTTTGCAGTAAAAGTACTAAAGCTATTCGAACCCGGAAAATTTTCAATATTCCAATTGGTGAGCCCAGCATTAAACGGTATCGTATTTAATCTTCCCAGGTAAATTTTCCTTCCCATATTACCTGTACTACTAGCCAGTAAACGAACTTTTGGTGCTGACATTATAATAACCCGAAACGACTTCTGCGCACTCATATTAATGGGCATTGTTTTATCTCTTGAAACCATGGAAAAGGCAAAAGCCTGGAACGTTTGATTGCCACTGGGTTGATAATTCATACAAACCTTAACACTATCATGAATAGGGCCAACCGTTCTTCTGGTTGCAGGATTATAAAATGGAAAAACACTCATACCTGGATTATTGGAAAATTCTAAAGTGGTGGTATCATCTGTATTAAGACCATCTTTACCAGCTACAATTACACATGTTTCATTGCTCTCACAAATTCTTATTTCATTACCCAATAATGCATTACCTTTCATATCATAAATGGCAACACTGGGCAAGGTACCGTAACAAGGAAAGGCTCGGTGGTCCATTTCACGTGCTACTATGCCCATAAGTGTTGGCACACCATTTATTCTACGCCATTTTAAAACTTCAAAAATAAGTGGCGCCCAGAATGCTGTGGTTGGCCTAAATTGAACCAAACCCGTGTTTGCATTCAAATGAAACCCTAATGGTGGCTGAAAACTTGGGTTAGTTGATGGAAATCCTAAATAAGGAACAGGTGCCATTTTTGAGAAAGGAGTAAAATATGGTACTAACGTTAATTTATTTCCCCTTATATCTCCAAGCCTATATGACAATGAATCTCCATCAGCATCATGCGCATCAATTTTGTAAAAAAAGTCATTGTATACACATGTCAAAGCTCTTGGAAGATTTGAAAAAGTTGGTGATGTATTAGGTCCGTTTTCGCAAACATTAATTTGAATATTGGTAAATCTATTGAAATTGTATCCTTGCAAAGTTGTAATACCTTGGGCGCGTGTTGAAATTGAAAACGACACATCCACCCAACAGCATGAAGGTGAGATAGAATTTAAATCAATATTACCACTAAATGTGTAAGCCTCTATTCCAGGACTATAGGTGCCTGGAGTTCGATTACTACATAAGGTACATACAGATTTTGCACCGCCCATCATTTCATTAATCTCAATTACAGGTTTTGTTGCATTTAGCGGTAAAGGCTGAGTGAAAAAATTTTCGGTAGAAAAAGAAGCAGGAGAATTAACATTGTGACTTAAATTTAATGGCAAAACACCCCCACTCACTGTTGCAATAATAGAACAATTAGAAAGCAAACTACAATTGCATAGTTGAACATGCTCACAGTCTCGATATACAACTACATTAATTTTATAAACCTTAGGTGCAACTTTATTGTAAGTAATTTCAAAACCCAAAACATGACTCGCATTAAGACTAGGGGTAAAAAACAACCCCAACAAAAGGAGTATAAATAATCTCTGTTTCATAAAATTTGCTTTTATCAAATATATTAAAATAGATTTAAATTATCCAATTCTATCCAATTCTTCTGCCAAAGCGTAATCTTTTTCGGTAATACTATTTCCGGCATCGTGGGTGCAGAGTTTAACTAAAACTTTGTTGTAGGTGTTTGTCCAGCTTGGGTGGTGATTGTGTTTTTCTATGATAAAAGCAGCCTTTACCATCCAGCTGATGGCGCTTGTGAAATCGGCAAACACAAAGGTTTTGCAGAGTTCATTGTTTATAATTTCCCAGTTTGTATGTGTCATGTTTGTTTTGGTTCAGACCAAAAAAAAGCCCTACCTATGAAGGAAGGGCTTTTTAAAATGGTAATAAATAAATTAGTTAATAGACAAACGCTTGCTAGTGAAAGCACCTTGGTTGTTTACTACATTGATGATGTAGATACCAGGAGTTAAATTAGAAGTGTTTATTTCTGTTTGGTGTGCGTTGATATTTTGTACTGAAGAAATTTCGCGACCCATTAAATCCATGATTTGAACAGATTGGATAGCTGCTTTACTTTGGTCCATGCTTACTTTAACCATTTCTTTAGCAGGGTTAGGGAATACCTTTACAAAGTTTTGTAAATTTAATTCTCTTACGCCTACTGGAGCATTTTTAGTTAAGGTAATAGCATATTCTGAGCTAGAGATTTTAGCAAAATAATCGTTTCCAGCAATAACTCTCCACTTTAATGGCAAAGGCATATTATCTGGAGCACCTAAATCATCTAATAAACCCCAAACAGTGGCTTGATCTACCATCATAGAATCTGCATCTACTACAGGAACTTCTACAGCAGGCTCACTAAAATCGCCAGTTGCCATATCTAATTGGAAAATATAAGCTGTTGAACCAGGCGCTGCACCAGCTGCTCTGGCATCTTGCCAACGAACGGTTAAAAACAAATCTGAACTATCGTAAATAGTGATAGAAGAACCCATTGCAGGAGCAACTAAATCAAAATTATTTAAACCTACAGAACCTGTTAAATCAAACTGAACTGCGATACGTGGCGCAACAAATTTGGCAATAGTATCTAAGTATGCTTTTCCTTTTACATCAGACATATTTGGATTGGTTAACATCGACAATGAATCTGCTTCGCGACCATTTGCAGGGATGAAACCAAAAGTAGGCGGAGATAATGGAGAACCAGCGTAAGGTACTACTGAGATATTTTGCATGATGGTTCTATTCCACCACTCCCAAGGAGCATTTTCAAAAGGGAAAGAAGATTCGAAACCAAACATATTGTTTTCTGCATTTGGCACATCTAAGGCACGCATGCTCACATCATCTGTATAAATAATGCTATTTAACTTGTTGTTAATACCCATAGCATTGGCTTTTGGAATAACATGTCCGGCACCACTGGCATTAGGAATTACTGTAATACCTGTAGTTGGTACAATAACATTTCCTGTACCATAAGGAGCAAAAGGATCTTTGGTACACTGTAAACTTACAATGGGTAAGCTATTGGCTTTCATCCAAGCTGTATCGCCCATGGCGCCACCAAAGTTAAAAGTCATGTGTGCTTTGCTAGAAACATTGGCATCTGCACCAAAATTTAACATAGGCACACCGCCTAAACCAGTCCAATCACCTAAAGTATCCATGCTTACCATTGGAGATAAATCATCGCGTAAAAACTTTAAGTTGTTTTCAATATCACCTCTGGTGTTTACAGTAGCAACTGCGTAAGAGATATACCCACCAGTACCTTGACCACCCACAATAATTTTGGCAGTATCAATGTCGTAGGTATTTTGGTTCACTCTAAAGAAACGAACCGCATTAGCTACATCTTGCATACCTCTGTAGGTAGCTTTTAACAATTGCTCTGTTGCAGCAGATTGGTTGGTAGTTGTTGGGTTCCAGCCAGAACGGTAATCAATGGCAGCAACAACATAACCTCTTGCAGCTAACTCATTAGCTAAAAATACGATGCTACTATCTTTGCGATTACCAGTAGTTTGTTTGTTTACAATAGCAGGTAAATAACTACCGGTATGAGCCAAAATAATTAATGGTTTTTTACCACTTACACTGGTTGGTGCATATACATCGCACATCAACTTGTTAGAGAATAAAGGAGCTAATCCTGGAACAGCACCGGCCATAATATTTACCGCTGCGTTAGAATCATACATAATGTTAGTGGTTACGTTTACCGAACTTACTTTGTCGATAAAAGTAACCTGAGCTTTCGCTTCTAATGCAAAAAAACTTGCAAATAGTGCGATGGATTTTAGGAGATTTTTCTTCATACTTATATTAATTTATGGTTAGTTTTTTGTTAAAATGAACATGCAAAGTAGATTTTTATTTAAATATTTCAAAGTGCTAATTATTTACCAAAATCAAATAACAAAGAGAAATAGGCCATACGCCCAATTCTTGGTCCGCCATACACTTGAATAACTTGATTATTAAGCACATTACTGGCTCCTATTTTAATGGTTAATTTTTCGGCAGCAAAAAATTTATTTACTTGCACATCCATCATTCCATAGGCAGGTACAACACCCGTAAATTGCGGAGAACCTTCAAAGCTAAATCCTTGTTGCCATTTCCAGTTGATGGCATAACCCCAATTTAAAATTTCTACATCCCCCAACTTCGAATCTATGTTTCTACCATTTATTCCAACATTGTATTTGTGTTCAGGCGTATTAAATGCAGGTATTAATGGGTCGGTAGAACCCTGACGGTCTAGCTTATTCCAGGAATAATTTCCCGAGAAGCCCAAATATTTTTCGTAATAATAATTGGCACCAATGGTAAAACCTTGGGTGGTAACTTGGTCTACGGCATTGGCACTTATCCTATATACCTTCACCGAGCTTGGGTATAAATCTGGCCAATCTAAATCGGCACCAATTTTAAATCCGATAAAATCATCGTACCAAGAGTAGTAATAGTTCATATCAACAAAAAACTTCTCTCCTAAATTGCCACGGTAGCCAAATTCTATGGTTTTTACCCGCTCTGGTCTAATGGGCGCCACATCAAAATAACGCAGCTGACCTTTTCCATTGTTAAAAGCATCTACTAAACTTTCTACGGTAACCAAACTATCAAAGCCTTGCAAATTTCCGAGCAAAGTGGCTCTACCCACATTTAAGTTAATGTATTGGTCTGTAAGAGTAGGATTACGAATGGCACTGCTGGCAGAAAAACGAAATACGTGTTGCCCTTGGGTAAAAACCGCACTCGCTGCCGGCGACCAAAGCAAATTAAAGTTTTGATTTTTATCTAATCTATTGGTAAAACTTACTTTCAATTTATTATCAATAAACTTATGCTCTAAGCCTATGTATGAACCGAATTCTTGGTTATAAATTCTATCCATACCCGCAGTATCTAAGAAAATGGTACCTCTACTATAGGGAGCATACAACCTATAATTTCCCCCAATTTTCACCTCTAAATCTTTTACTTTAAATTGTTTTTCACCCATAAAATGATACAAGGCAGACTGGTCAAAAAAGCGCGAGCCACCCTCTCTGTTGGTTAAAGAAATAATTTCTTTATAAGCAGAATCAAAACGAGCTGTTCCCGGTTCAAAACGAGCTAAACCACCCCGTAAATTTGAGGGATTATTATCGGTGGCGTTGCGCACCATATTGTGGTAACGCGTAAGGGTATCATAATAAAAGTTATTTAAAAAATGGTTGGCATAACGCTCATACACAACTCCCGGTGGCACGCTATTAGGCGCAGGCCTCAAACCAATCATGGTATTATATGCCATGGCATTCCAATTCTCAGAGTAATCAATCGCCCAATTATTATCAGATTTGGCATAATTTTGAAGCAGCAAAGCGGTGGCATAAGCATCAAAACTATTTCCAGCATCTTCTTGGGTATTGTAGGCCCGAATAAAAAAGCTATTCTCCTTTCTAATTTCAATTCGGTTTTGGTTAAACATAATGTCTTTTAGGCTGAACCTATTATCGCCCTGATACACCGTTGTGCCTGTTCCAAAACTTGAATTTACAATCATTTCTACATCTTTTTTAAGCATGTAGTGAAAGGCCATATTGGCTTTTATATTGCGTGAATTGTAATCCACTAAATCAATTTCTTTGTAGCCTGTGCGCAAGGCGTATCCATAACCTAAATAGGGAATACCACCTTGCCTAAACCTATTGGTAGAATATTCGTCGCCATAAACATTTACGGCATCGTAGCCACCCGGACTATTTTCACCGGTTGGACTTTGAGCTGTTTTTTCGTAATTGGTTGCCTCCCAATCGTAGGCACTCATGGCGTATAAATTAAATTTATAGGCAAATTTATCTTCGCCCTTTTTATTTTTAAATACCTCTGCATACCTAATGGCCACTTCATTTAACCTACGCTCACCCAGCTTCATACTTACCGATAAGCCAGGAAATTGAAACGGACTTTTGGTTTGCATATTAATTACCCCATTAAAGGCATTTGGACCATAATAAGCGCCACTGGCACCAACAATTAAATCTACCTTTTGCACATCTAGTTCAGAGGCTCCTAAGAAATTCCCTAAAGAAAAATTCAAACCCGGACTTTGATTATCAACTCCATCAATTAATTGCAAACTTCTTACTGGTGAAGTACTGTTAAAACCACGGGTATTTATAATTTTAAATCCGATACTGGCACTGGTCATATCTACCCCTTTTAACAAAGCCAAACCCTCATAGAAATTACCGGCAGGAGTTTCTTTTATGGCAATAGCATCCATGGTTTCTATGGTAAGTGGAGCTTGTTTTTGGCGGGCCGTAATGCGCGAATCTTTAATGGCTACCTCTTTTAACTCGCGTGTATTTTCCTTTAAACGAATATCAATTGGTTTTCCGGGCATATTAACCGTAAACTCGCTTTTAATATAACCAACATAAGAAATTACCAGAACAATGGGTGGCGCTTGGTTAGTTTTAATAGAAAAAGCCCCTTCAAAATCGGTGCTTACCCCAATATTACTTCCTTTAACAGAAACAGTAGCGCCAATAAGGCCTTCAGCAGTTTTAGCATCCTTTACCGTTCCCTTTAAGGTAAATGTTTGCTGCGCTTGCACCTGCAAGGTCAACAATAAGTATAAAACAATTCCGGCTTGTAAAATTTTCTTCAAGTGTTTTTCGATTTGCCGCCAATAATAATAATAATATTGAAATTTCCTACGTCATTTGCAAATCTTGCAAAAGAGAATTGAAAGTTACCCCTAATTTGAACAATTCACCGCAATTCGTCATAGAATATCGCTGTTTACATAATTTTTAGAAACATAAATGATATATCCAGTTGGCATTACTTTGGCTGAACCCAAACATGATTTAAGAAATCTAATAAATTTGTTCTTCTATCAATACTAATCTAAATTAGGAGAGGCTACCTGTTAAGTTGGTTTATGAGACTCTTATCTTCGGAGCGTTTAACGAATTACATAAGTTGACTTCTTGTAAGAATGATAGCAGTTACCGAGGGTACCGCTTCGCTTGCTCTTTGGGTCTCCACTGCTACCTGAGCGAAGCCTAAGGGAGCATTCCAAATACTTTTTGCGCGTTGTGGGTGGTTATTTCGGCTAATTGGTTCAGACCTACTTTTTTTAGCTCTGCAAGTTTGCGGGCTACTTCTAGTATATAAAAGCTTTCGTTTCTTTTGCCGCGGTGGGGCACGGGTGCCAAATAGGGCGCGTCTGTTTCTAAAACCAAATGGGTTAAAGGAATATCTTCAATGGCCTTATCTAAGCCCCCATTTTTAAAAGTAATAACGCCACCAATGCCCAACATAAAACCCATATCTACCACGGCAGCGGCTTGGGCAGCATCGCCTCCAAAACAGTGAAAAATACCTCGTAAACGTGGATGTTTCATGTCTTTTAATATGGCAATTACATCTTCATTGCTATTGCGTGAATGAATAACAATGGGCAAATCTTGTTGAATGGCCCACTGAATTTGCATGCGAAACGCCCTTATTTGCTCGGCTTTAAACTCGGTGCTCCAATAATAATCTAGGCCAATTTCGCCTACCGCATAAAACTTTCTTTTCTTAAACCATTTCTGAATTTGAAACAAATGCGCCTCCACATGTTGGTCTACCGAACAAGGGTGCAAACCCATCATGGGAAAACAATGGTTGGGAAAACTCCAACATAAATCGAGCATGGGTTGTATGGAGTGAATATCTATATTAGGTAGAAAAAACTGATTAATGCCGTTTTGGATGGCCTTTTCTATTACTGCGTTTCTATCTTCATTAAACTCCGAAGCATATAAATGCGTGTGGGTATCTACTAATTGCACAAATTAAAATTTAGCTTGCAAAAATACGCAAAAATACCTTGCTTTTATTGTTACAAATTTCCGAGCAAAACCGACGAATCTCCTGCTTCAAATTTCTGTTTCTTTTGGGCCAAAATTGCCTCCACTAATTGGGTATTTGGATAATGGCTTTCATGGAACAAATGGTATTGAATGGCCCTGTTTTTGATTCGAAAAAAGCGCATGCCCATTTGCTGTAAACGCCACTCTATATCTGTATCTTCGCCAATACCTGCTTGCTCATAAGATTCGTCGAAACCCTTTACCTGCTTTATATCTTTGGAATGAATGCTCCAATTATGCCCCCAAAATCCGATTTTCTCTTGTGGCTTGGTAAAAGGCAAATACAAAGCAGCGTCTAATCTTTTACAAGCACTGAGCAATAAGTAGATAAATTTAAGCCAATAAAATTGCTGCGATTGCAGGAGCTGCCTGCTCAAAAAACTACTCAACATAACCCTTCTTCCATATACAATTGTGCCAGGCGAAGCGCACAGCACATGTTCTCTAATAAAGTGTTTATGTAATACACAATCGCCATCTATAAAAATGAGGTAATCGCCGCTGGCAGTGCGTATGGCTTCGTTTAAAATCTTGCATTTTCTAAAGCCAATATCTTCTTGATTGATATGTTTTATAGGAAAAATATATTGGTGGCGCCACTTTAAAATTTGGTCGTGCATGTTTATACACTGCTTATCCTCGGCAATAATAACCTCTATGGCACCTTTGTATGATTGCTTGCAAATGCTCTTTAAAATGAGAGCCAATGCAGCCATATCATTGTACACAGAAATAATTAAACTTACCTTCGTTTGAGCCATATTTTGTAAACCAAAGGTATACAATAAATTAAAAAATCAAACTTTGTAGCTAAAAATTAACATTAAATAATAAGGCAATAATTTCCTTGAAACGCGCATTATTATTCAAATTGTGTTTGTATTGCCTAAAAAATTGAGCAAAAAAATTTCCAAGATTTGTATAAACACATCTGATAAAGTTGTACCCTTTTAAAAGAGCAAGCTGTATTTCCTGCCCTTCCAATCCATTTTTGTTGGATAAATATAAAATGCAATCATGGCAAAATGCATTAAAAGAGCATACAATTCGTAGCTAATAAAAGCCACCACTGGCAGTTTTTGATTTAGTTTAATATGTATAAGCGCTAAATAAGTTTGTTGTAAAAACCATTTTATTACCCAGATGGTGAGGGCCATGTTTGGGTTCAGCCAGAACATAAGCAGTAAGCCAAAATAAAAAAATGCTTGCACCCCAAAAATAATTGCCCAATACCATGGTAAATCTTGTGCGCCCATCATCCAACGTTTGCGCTGGTGCAATAATTTTTTGAATTCGGTTTGTGGTTTAGATAAATTTAAAGACGCCCTATCCATTAAATTATGGGTTTTAAACCCTTTGGCTGCAATGGCTGTGAACAATTGAAAATCTTCGGTTACAGAAAAAGGCATGTTTTCGTAGCCGCCGGTAGATAGGTATGCTTCGCGGGTAAAAGCCATGTTATTACCTACGGCCGTGCTCTTTAAACCTAATTGGTTCAGGCCAATTAAATAGCCGTTACCTAATATCCAATCTAAGGATTGCCCTTCTTGCAAAAAGCCCACACCTTTTACCAAAGTAGTACCGCTTACCATGCCAACACCTGGCTCTTGCAAATACGATAAGAGTTGGTTCAGCCAATTTTTGCCTACGCTTATGTCTGCATCTGTTACAAAAATATAGGGTGCCGTGCTCATCTTTACCAAATGCGCCAATACATTGCCTTTTGCCCGGGCTGAACCAATTGTATTTTGAACCGAATACAAATGAATATGCGGATGTTTTTGAGCATATTTTGCTACTATTTGAGCGGTTTCATCTGTAGATTGATCGTTGCCAATCCATATTTCTAAATTTTGGCTGGGGTAGTTTAATTGGAGCAAACTTTCTAGGCAGGCGGCTATGTTTTGCGCTTCGTTGCGGGCGGGCACCAAAATGGCCAAATGAGGCAGCGTTTGCGTATATTTCTTTTTGCTATTTGGCAAGCTTAAATAGCCCGAAATCACAAATAATTGTAGGCAAATAAATAACCATAATAATACCACTACTCCTATTTCCATTCACAAATCTCCTTGCTTAAGGCCTTCATTTCAAATCCGTTTTGCGCATAGTATGGCAATAATTGTGGCAGTAATTGCTGCAAATTGGGCCAGGCTTTTTCGCTATCATGAAACACCAAAATGCTTCCTGCTTGAATGTTTCTCATGGCCAATAAACTTTCTTGTAAATTTAAACTTTTACTGTAATCGCAACTTAAGTGACTCCACATAACAATGGCATATTGGTTCAGCAAAAAACGGGCTTGGGCATTTTTTATTTTGCCATAAGGAGGCCTAAACAAATTACTCTGAATATATTTTTCGGCCAAGGCTACATCGGCCAAATAAGCAGCGGATTGGGTATGCCAGCCATTTTTATGATGGTAAGTATGATTGCCCACGGAATGCCCTTCTTGTATAATTTGAGCATATATTTGGGGGTATTTTCTTACATTATCTGCCACACAAAAAAAGGTTGCTTTGGCATTGTATTGTTTAAGTTGAGCCAAAACCCAGGGGGTAATTTCTGGGTGCGGACCATCATCAAAAGTTAGAAACAGTAATTTATCACTTGTTTTTACCTTCCACGTATAGCTGTAAAAGAGCTTTTGAATAAATGACGGGATTCTGTATTTAAACATTATTTTTGCGCGCTAGCTTATTAATTACCATTAAACAATGCTTCAAATATTCAAAAAAAATACGAGCCTTTTAACAATTTGTTTGTTACTCTTCTATTCTGCCCAAGCACAAGAAAAAGAAGTTTGGACTTTGGCCGATTGTGTAAACCAGGCATTGAGCAAAAATATTACGATTCAACAACAGATACTCAACACGCAATCTGCTAAATACGATTTAACACAAAGCAAGTTGGCCCTCTTGCCTTCCCTTAATTTAAATGCCAACAACAATTGGCAAACAGGTTTTGCCATTAACCCTACCACCAATATTGCCGGCGAAAATGTTTCGTTTAGAACCAATTCTTTTGGCCTAGGAGGCAGTGTTCCCATTTTTGCGGGATTTCAGAACATCAATAATGTACGTGTAAGAGAATCTTTGGTAAAGGCCTCTGAAAAAGATTTAGAACAAAACAAAAACACCGTTACCCTTTCTGTTTGCAATGCGTATTTGCGGGTTTTACAAAGCATAGAATTGTACCAAAGTGCTTTAGACCGCATACAAGCTACGCAAGCACAAGTTGATAGGCAGCAAAAAATGTATGAATTGGGAAGCAGCAATAAGAGCAGGTATTTGCAACTTAAAGCACAGCTTTCCAACGAGGAGTTGGCAGCTGTAAATGCCCAAAACACACTTAACCAAGCCTACCTAGAATTGTGGCTTTTAATAGAAGTTAAGCCTGAACCAAATTACCGCATTGAAAAACCCGATACAAAAGATTTAAATGTATCCGATGAACCCCGGAGCATAGATGATATTTACGAGTTGTTTCAAAGTAAGAGTCCGGATTTAGCGGCAGCAGCATGGCGCAGTAAAAGTGCAGACATACAAAACCAAATTGCCAAAGGTGGTCGCTCCCCGCGCCTTACTTTAAACGGAAACCTAAATTCCTTTTTTACCACGCAAAGTCAGACCGGCCAAGGCAACCTTCTTTTAGCCAATACCCTTATTGGGGCCGGCGAATACAACGGCACACCCATACCCGTTTTTACCAGCCGCCCGGTTGGGTACGAATCTTATATTGTTACCCCATTTAACACCCAATTTAACAGAAATTTGGGTACCAATATTGGGCTGAACCTAAGCATACCGATATTTAATGGCGGAACAGTAAACAACAATGTTCAGAAATCGGAGATTAGTTACCAAAGTAATAAATTAAACGAAAAGCAAACCAAGAACAATTTATACAGAAGTATAGCCCAATCGTATGTAGATTTTAAAGCTGCCTTTAAACGATTTGAAGCCAACAAAATTAACTTAGAGGCCAATAAAGAAGCCTTTGAAGTTTCGGAAAAACAATTTGAATTGGGCGGATTAAACCTAGCAGATTATTTGAATTCGAAAAACGGATATATTAGAGCCGAAGCAGATTTTACCCAAGCCAAATACGAATTAATTTTTAGAAGAAAAGTACTCGATTTTTACTTAGGAA
This sequence comes from Bacteroidota bacterium, assembly GCA_030699355.1. GTDB lineage: Bacteria > Bacteroidota > Bacteroidia > UKL13-3 > UKL13-3 > B1. The sequence continues at coordinate 12,072 of JAUYMZ010000476.1, forward strand.
ACCCATTATATTAAAGCAGGACCATGCAAGCAGAAAAAAAGAAAAATAAAACCATGAAATACCTACTAATTGGAGTAGGAGCCTTAATTGTAATAGCCATTGTTGGTAAACAAGCAGGTTGGATTGGCCAAAAAGATGGCATTTCGGTAAGTGTATCCGAAGTAGAATACAGAACCATTGTAGAATCCGTTTCGGCCAATGGTAGGGTTCAGCCAGAGCAAGAAATAAAAATTAGCTCAGATGTATCGGGCGAAATTAGGGCACTGTATGTAAAAGAAGGCGACTCTGTAATTGCAGGTACTTTAATGGCCCGCATAGACCCAGAATTATACCAATCTGCACTAGACCGTTCTGAGGCATCGCTCAACAATACCCGAGCAGCTATGGCTACTTCAAAAGCTAGGTTGGCTCAGGCCGAAGCCAGGTTTGTTGAAATTAGCGCTGCGTATGCCAGAAACCAGAAAATGTACCAACAAAAATTAATTTCGGATGGCGAATTTGAAACCGCCAAAAGCACTTATATAAATGCCAAAGCCGAGGTAGAAGCGGGAAAACAAAGTGTGTTATCGGCTGAGTTTAATGTAAAAAGTTTTGAAGCAAGCTTAAAAGAAGCTAGAAAAAATTTAACCCGAACCGAAATTTTTGCTCCCGTAAGCGGTATTGTTTCTAAACTAAGCGTAGAGCAAGGCGAGCGCGTGGTAGGAACCTCGCAAATGGCCGGAACAGAAATGATGCGCATTGCCAATTTAAACGATATGGAAGTGAGCGTAGATGTAAACGAAAATGATATTATTAAAGTGGGCATTGGAGATACCGCAAATATTGAAGTAGATGCCTACCCCAACAGAAAATTTAAAGGTACCGTAACAGAAATTGCCAACAGCGCCACCACATCGGCCCAAACTACCAGCGACCAAGTAACCAATTTTGTGGTAAAAATTAGAATTTTAAGAAGCAGTTATGCCGACTTAACCGCTAAATTTGGTAAACGCAAATCGGTTTTTAGGCCAGGTATGAGTGCCAGTGTAGAAATACAAACCGAGCGTACAGAAAACGTATTAACCCTACCCATTGAAGCCGTAAGTATGCGCCCGGCAAGTGCATTAGACACTTTGGAAAGTAAGGAAGAAGAAGGCGCGAAGAAAGAGTTAAAAGAGGCAGAAGACCTAGAAGTAGTTTTTATTAAACATGAAAACAAAGCCAAAATTAGACCTGTAAAAACTGGCATACAAGACGATAAATACATTGAAGTATTAAGTGGTTTAAAACCCGGAGAAATTGTAATTACGGGTCCATACAGTGCAGTATCTAAGTTTTTAAAGCACAACGATGTAGTGAAAGAAGTGAGCAAAGAAGAATTATTTTCATCTAAAACCAAACAGGATTAAGCTATCAATTGGCCTAAACAAGGTTTGGTTCAAACATTAAAAACATATCTCTTTGTGATTGCTTTTTATTGTATTGCTTCTTGCTGTATTGCTTTTTGCTGCGCTTAAATAGGCATTAGAGAACTAACCCTTTTTATTACAGTAACCTAATAATGCCAAATGCATAATCTGCATAATAAGAACGATTGCCTGCATGAAGCTTTAAGATGCGTAATAAATAAAATAGGCAAGTAAACTAAGCAAGAACACATTTGCTCCAACATTTTTTAGTTTGCCCCAAAACAATTATTTTGGCTGAACCAATAATCAAAATAAGCACATAAAAACGAATCCCAAACAAGCTTTTTCAGGAAGAAATTTAGCGCGTGAGTTTGAGGGGAGATTGTGTGGGATTAAAGGATATTTTAAAAACAGACGCATTTGAGACCAAATATTTTTGAAATAGCAACAATAGAATTAAACCAAGACGCATTTTTTATTTGGTTATTGCAATTTGGCGCAGATTTAACTTTTCCTCTCTACCTCTACCCTGAAACCAACACCCAGCAAACCATTAATCAATCAACAGAAAGAACATCCAACTTAAATACAGAAATTATTGCTGTCTGGGAAAAAGCATGAGATTCTTCGCTATCGCTCTGAATGACTCGGTACTCGCTTTTTTTCATTGGCAGGGGGGCTTGGAGGCAGCCTCGCTGCCTCC
>JAUYMZ010000477.1 GCA_030699355.1 Bacteroidota bacterium
AGAATTGTGTTTCTAGGCTAAACAATAATATTTAACACTGAATGAATTTAAAATAAAAATCTATACTTTTGAACTGTACTAAAAATGGGGTGAGGACAGATGTAGTTGCGGTTTGTTAGCCTTGCCCATAACGTTTTGCGGCTTGGTGTCTGTTATTTTGCCTTGCAGATACTTCAAGCCTTAGATAAATTTAATAGGCAAAATAATAGCACCAAACCGCTGTTAGTGGCTGGTGCGGTTTAATAACAACAAAATGGAATTTAAAATCAAAGTTGAAAAATTAGAAGATGGTGGTTATATGGCTACCGTTGATTGGGAATCTGCCGATGGTGGAAAAGTTGGGACGCCTGGTGGTGTAGTATATGCTGATAGCGCAGGTGAAGCCTACGAGATTTACAAAGGCAGATTAGAAGCAAAAGGTCATACGGTTGTAGAGTCGTAGCACTTGCCACTAACGTTTTCGGGCTTTGTGTCCGTTGGCGATTAGAATCACAAATGTTAAATTGAAAAACAAAACTTGATATGAGTACAAATGATAAATTGAAAAACGAAACCGCCAATGGCACAAAACCCGTGTTATCGGCAGGTTTTTATATCACAGATTTTTGTAAGTGCAAGTGTGGGGAAGAAGTAAGCCCATCGCAAGCAGATACTATCAATCAGATATTGTATGATAATAACAGGGATAAAGTTGTCGGTTTTGAGTGTTGGAAATGTGGTGATTGGATTGCGTTTCCTAAAACTTGCCGATAACGTGTTTATACCCGAGACCCGGTTTCGTTAATGGAACGTACCAAGGAGGTGAACAGGCGAGTAAATGTTTCGGTATGTTTTTTTGGAAAGATGTTGGGTTTTTCAATTGTTTTCATATCCATTTCGTTTTTTTTGGTTCAGCCAAATTATGGAATGTGTTTCTAATTTGCAAATTTTTGATTGGTAAAAAATGTTAAAATGGAAGCGACCTGTTTAGATTTGTGCTTTTTATAAGGTGTCAAAGGGCGAAACAATGTTCTTTAGATTTTTGTTGCTTACGTGGGTGTATATTTCGGTCGTTTTGCTGCTTTTATGTCCCAAAAGCTCCTGTATGTATCTTAAATCTGTGCCCGCATCTAGTAAATGCGTGGCGTAGCTGTGGCGTAACCAATGCAAAGTGGCAGGTTTATTTATATTCGCCGTTTTTAAAGCTTTCTTTAATACCAATTGAAAACTCCTTTCATCATATTTACTGCCTTTTTTTATTCCTTCAAATAAGTATCTCGAAGGCTTATAGGCAAGGTAATAGTTGCGCAACATTCCTACTGTTTTTTCGCTAATAGGTACCACCCTGTCTTTGCCGCCCTTACCATCTTTTACATAAAGCAACATCCTATTCGAATCTACATCTTTCAATTCTAAATTAAGCACCTCGCCGCAGCGCAATCCGCAAGCATAGGCCAAACTCAACATGCTTTTGTGCTTAATGTTGCGCTCCGAATCTAACAGTTTTTTAACTTCTTCTTTGCTCAACACATTTGGCGTTTTTTTGCTTTGCCTAGGTCTATGAATGTGTTCTATTTCTAAACTCCTTTTGGTTATGGTTGAAAAATATAATTTCACCGCATTCACCACTTGGTTTTGGTAAGAAGTAGAAAGTTTATTTTTAATAATATACTCATTGTTAAAAACTATAAAATCTTGTACATTAATATCCTCT
>JAUYMZ010000478.1 GCA_030699355.1 Bacteroidota bacterium
AGGCCTACCTATATAGGTTTTTGCTTCTTCTGGCGTTCTTGTTTCAAAATAATGAGACACATCTGTAGGCGATTGGTCGGCCAATTCGTGCCCATCATTATTTATTCTATCGAGCACATTCCAATAGCTAGTGTCGCCAAAAATTTCGCCAATCCCTGCATTGAGGGCATAGGTAAATTTTACATTGTGTTTGTTAAACAATAGGCGCATTTTTTCTAAATCGGCTGGTTTTTGGTAATCATCAAACCTAAAGCAAATCCCTCCTTTTTTGCCTATAAATGTTTGCGCAAATGTGTTGGTTCGAACCGAAATAGATAGCACAAATAATAGAAGAATAAGGTATCGGGTATAAATATTTAACTTCATATACATGGGTTTGAATAAAATCAATTAATTTCCCCAAAAATAAGAAAATCTCCATGCAATCCAACTTCACCAAAACGGGATTTCCCTTTGAGTGGAAAGACATTTACAATCCAGACCAGGCAGAGCTCGAGGAATTGGCCATTTTGCACCACTTACCCAAAGGGGCGGTAATAGATTGTATGCAATCTGAGCATTTACCAAAATACGAAGCTTTTGAAGATTATCACTTCATTATTGTTCGTTTTTTTGATAATGCCTGCGATGCCAATAGTGATACTATTCAAAAGCTTACCCGCAAAGTAGCCATCTTTTATAATGAGCATTTTATTTTAAGTATTCATCGCTCTGAGTCGGTTTTTATTAAAAAAGTGGCCGAAAAATATGCCCATAATAAACACGTTCAACATCCTTTTGATTTGGTGTGTAAGCTTATTAAAAATGCTTTAGAAACTTTTGAATCTCCCATAGAAAAAATGGAAGAGGAAATAGATTTTTATGAAAGCAAAGTATTTTTACGCAAAAAAGTGCCCGATTTATTGAAGCATTTATACATCATTAAACGCCGGAGTTCTGTTTTTAAGAAATTAAACTCGATTATTGGAAAAGTAATCGAAAACATCCATCAATCGCATAGGCGCAATACCTTTTACGAAGATTTAAAAGATTACCATTTGCACCTAGAAACAGATACAGATGATTTGCATGAAAACATTCAACAATTGTTAAATATTTATATTTCATTGGCTTCGCAAAAAACCAATGAGGTTATGCGTATTTTAACCGTATTTTCTGCCTTCTTTTTACCCCTTACTTTTATCGTTGGGGTATATGGCATGAACTTTCAATGGATGCCAGAACTTCAAGTTCAGTATGGATATCCAGCGGTTATGGTTTTTATGGCTTTGGTAACCTTGCTTATTTTTCAGTGGTTTAAACGAAAAAACTGGTTATAGGTTCAAACCAAATTTTTTGGCCAAACTTTGCAAGTCGGCTTCTACACTTTCGTGTAAAGGAATGCCTTCTTTTTCTCTGATTCTTTTTAATCTAAATTCTGGCTCACCGGGAATTAAAACCTCTTGCTCGGCATCAATTCTTTGTGAAGCTTTAAAGCGTTCAATCCAAGTATCCATTTGCTTTTTAAAATCATCGGCTGGCCTAAAGGCATCTATGCGCATGGCTCCCAAAAAATGCCCTATTCCTTTGCCCGGCAAATTGGGTAAAGGATTTAAAAACGACACAAATGGTGGCACCCAAGGACCAAAATTAGCGCCTGATAGCACCCCACTTAAAATATCTACTGCCGAAGCTAAACCATAACCTTTATGTCCGCCCAAAGGCAATAAAGACCCACCCAATTTAAGCTCATCTGCCTGAATACTTGGCTGGCCATCTTTGGTTTGAACCCAACCTTTTGGAAGGTCTTTGCCTTGGCGTTGGGCTATTTCTAATTTACCATTGGCAGCGGCAGAACTTGCCATATCTAGCACAAAAGGCCAATGGGTGCCGGCAGGTATGGCCACGCAAATAGGGTTTGTTCCCAGCATGCGTTCTTTAGAATGAGTTGGGGCTACAAGCGGACTAGCATTTGTCATGCTTATGCCAATCATATCTTTGGGTAAAGCTTTCATGGCATGATAAGCGGCAATACCAAAGTGATTTGAATGTTGAATAGCTACCCAACCTGTTCCAACTTGAGTTGCTTTTTCGATGGCAATATCCATGGCTTTTGGTGCCACTACCAATCCTAATCCGCCATCTGCGTCGATGGTAGCGGTAGACGGAGTTTGATGAATGATAGCATGATTGGCTTTCATATTGGCTCGGCCCGCCTCATGTAAACGAACATATCCGCTTAAACGGGCCACTCCATGTGAGTCTATGCCGCGCAAATCGGCTTCTAATAACACATCGGCGGCCAATTGTGCATCGGCTAAAGGCATGCCACAGGCCACAAATACCTCTTGGGTAAATTGGCGTAATTTGTTTGAAGCTATCATGAATATTAAGTACCAGCCACCAATACATCGGCTAGATGCATTATTTTGAGCTGGATTTTATTTTTTTGGATGTAACTGTGCAAGTGCATTAAGCAGGCATAGTCTGTTGAAACAATGATTTCCGCCCCTACTTTTAAGAATTGTTGTACCTTTTGTTCGGCCATTTGAACGCTTAAGGATTCTGCATTTACAGAAAAGGTTCCGCCAAAACCGCAGCACTGGTCTGCACCCGAAATTTCGAGCAATTGCAAACCCTCTACCATTGCTAAAAGCTTTCTAGGTTGCTCTTTAATGCGGCAGTGATTGAGTGCCTGACAAGCATCTAAATAGGCAACTTTTGCCTCTAACTTTGCAGGCAAAGATGCTATCTTTAATACATCAATAAGGAACTCGCTTAGTTCAAAATTTCTTTTTTGTAGCTGCCTATATTTGTTGTGGTAACTCGAATTTTGAAAGAGTAAATCGTACGAATTTCTAATCATGGCTGTGCAAGAGGCAGCGCCACAAACCAAGGTTTTATCGGTGGCAATTTCGTTTAAAACCTTCTCCCCAACCTCTCTGGCATCTTCCCAATGTCCGGCGTTAAATGCTGGTCCGCCGCAGCAAGTTTGCTCTGGATTATAATGCACAGCGCAGCCAACAGATTCTAATAATTTTAACATATTAAAACCCGTTTCCGGACTAAATTGGTCTACAAAACAAGGTACAAATAACTCAACCTTCATTACGGATGTTTTTCTTTAAAATTCTCTATTTTGGCGATAAAAAACAGCGCTAATATAAAGAATATGATTAATGCCAACACAGAAGAGCGCATATTTTCTGTATAATTGTTTATAAACCCAAATACAAAGGTGCCAAAAACAGTGGCCATTTTCTCGCAAATATCGTAGAAACTAAAGTAAGAGGCCGACTCTTTGGTGCCATCTGGAATGAGTTTGGCAAAGGTGCTTCTAGACATAGATTGAATGCCACCCATAACGGTACCCACCACAGCGGCTAAAAAATAAAATTGTATTTC
>JAUYMZ010000008.1 GCA_030699355.1 Bacteroidota bacterium
AAATATCTAAAATGCAAGTAGAATTGTCGAACCTAGAATTGCGCTCCGAGTTTTATGTTATTCGCGCCCCACAAACGGGTTATATTGTAAAGGCCATGAAATCTGGTATTGGCGAACTTATTAAAGAAGGCGAAGATTTGGTAACCATTATGCCTGCTCACTCCCAAATGGCTGTTGAATTGTATGTAAGAGCCATGGATTTGCCGCTTATGCAAATTGGGGTGCCAGTTCGTATTCAGTTTGATGGCTGGCCTGCTTTGGTTTTCTCGGGTTGGCCAGATGTAGGTGTGGGTACTTTTGGCGGTTTGGTTCAGGCCGTAGATAGGGTAAATAGCAATAATGGCCAGTTTAGGGTTTTGGTAGTGCCCGACCCCAACGATAAGCCTTGGCCAGAATTGGTGAGAGCAGGTGGCGGTGTTTATGGTTGGGCCATGCTTAAACGTGTGCAAGTTTGGTACGAAATGTGGCGACAATTTAATGGCTTTCCACCTGATTTTATAACTAATTTCGATGGCCCTGCCAGTACCTCAAAAGCAAAAAAATAGTACATGAAAAAAATGCGTTTTTTAGCTAGTTCATTTCGTGTTTGCTGTGCGCTTGTTTTTTGTTTTGGGCTGAACCAAAACTTTGTAAAAGCACAAGATACCACTACTTTGGTATTTGATGCCTTTTACGACCAAGTAATCAAATTTCATCCCCTTGCCAAAGTGGCCAATTTATTGCCAGAAATGGCCAAAGCAGAATTGCGTTCTGCCCGTGGCGCCTTTGATCCAGTGGTGCAAGCTAATATGCGCGGCAAGCAAACCAACGATAAAAATTCGTATCAATACATAGAACCGCAAATTAAAATCCCAACCTTGCCTGGCATCGATTTTAAAGCCGGTTTAGACCAAAGTAGTGGTATTTCTGTAAACCCAGAAGTAGGCAAATACAATGAACTTACAGGCGGCACCCGAGATGTGCAATACCAATTATTTTATGCAGGTGTTTCGGTGCCTTTATTGCGTGGCTTATTTACAGATGTGCGTAGAAATGAACTGAGGCATGCCCAGCTTTTACAGGGGCTGAACCAAGCCGAGCAAATTTCGCAAATAAATAAGTTACTACTAGAAGCAGCCAAGGTGTATTGGGATTGGCAACAGTCGTATGCCCAATATAAACTAATGCAAGAGAATTTTTTGCTAGCACAAAACCGCATTAATTTTATAGTTCAACGTATTTTGGCGGGTGAAGAAAAACCCATTGATAGCGTGGAGGCTTGGGTTGAATACCAAAGAAGAGAAGCCTTGCTGTTAGAGCAAACATTGGTGTTTCAAAATGCAGGCTTAACACTTTCCAATTTTTTATGGAACGATCAGAATCAGCCTTTGCAATTGTCTCCTTTTGTTATCCCTTCCGTTTTGGGTTCAAGCATAGAAAAATTGAGCATAGATTCTATTCAACGACTGAGTGAAAATGCGAATACTGCCCATCCAGATTTGCTAAAATTACAGTTTAAATTAAAACAATCGGAGCTAGATAGAAAATTGGCCATAGAAAATTTAAAGCCCCAATTGAATTTCGATTATATTCCTTTTCAAACGTATACTGCCGGTAGTAGAGATGAGGTAGATGCTTTGTTTATGCGCAATTACAAATATGGTGTGTCTTTTTATAGCAGCGTATTTTTACGAAAGGAGCGAGGTAAATTGCAGCTTACAAATTATAAAATTCAGCAAAATCAGTTTCAATTGCAGCAAGGTAAACGCGAAATTGAAAACCGCATTTTAATTGCATACAACCAATTGCAAACTGCCGAGCAAATGATAGAAATTCAGCAACGTTTGGTTCAGAACGCTTCTCTGTTGCGCAATGCCGAAGAAATGCGATTTGAGAGCGGAGAAAGCTCTTTATTTTTAATAAACCAACGCGAGCGCGCCTTGCTCGAAGCCCAATCTAAATTAGCCGAATTAACCGCTAAATACGCCAAAGCAAAATACCAATTGCAATGGGCTAGTGGAACGAAATTATTTTAATAAAAAAAGGCGCCCTTAAGCGCCTTTTTTTATTAAAATATGTGCTTCATTCTTATAAGTGAATACACTCGCCATAAGCTTGCGCAGCGGCTTCCATGATGGCCTCGCTCATGGTTGGGTGTGGATGTACAGATTTGATAATTTCCAT
>JAUYMZ010000047.1 GCA_030699355.1 Bacteroidota bacterium
AAAGGATCTTTGGTAAGCTCAAACTCTTGTTCCCACGCCAAATCCATTCTGTCTTTTCTTGGTACTTTGCTCTTGTTTATAAAGGCTACGCCATGTTTATTAAAATCTATAATTTCAATTTGTAAATAAGCAAATACATAAAAGCAAAGCAATAGGGTAAGGCCAGAAAAATTTGTGATTCGAGTATATTTATTCATGTAATTGTATATCTGTATTTTAAAATCCAAATATATTTAATTATTGTAAATATTTCTGGCTGAACCAAAAAATTACAAATAGATGGGAAATAAAAGAGTTTGGGTATTGGTTCAAACCAATTGAATGAATAGCTAAGATTGGCTTTACTGCTCATGATTTTTTGTTTATGTTTAAAATTAAATGATATTTGACAGAATCATTTTTGGGTGTAATTTGTTGATATTAAATATGGATAATCAGGAACCTAAGCCTTCAAGGCGAATTCGTTATAAAGGGAATTATCCCAAAAATTTTCAAGAGAAATACAAAGAATTACAGCCAGAAAAATATGCCGATGATGTAACTAAGGTTATGCTAAAAGGCAAAACACCCGCAGGAATGCATAGGTCTATTTGCGTAAAAGAAATCATAGATTTTTTGGATATCAAGCCTGGTCAAGTTGGCTTAGATGCTACCTTAGGTTATGGCGGACATTCACTTGAAATGTTGAAATGTTTGAATGGAAAAGGCGCTTTATATGCAACAGATGTAGACCCAATAGAATTGCCTAAAACTAAAGAAAGATTAGCCGGATTGGGCTTTGTAGAGCCTCATTTAAATATTCGTAGAATGAATTTTTCGCAGGTTGATGTATTGGCGCAAGAATCTGGATTGCTGCAATTTGTATTAGCAGATTTGGGTGTTTCTTCCATGCAAATTGATAATCCAGCTCGCGGCTTTTCTTTAAAGGTTGATGGTCCTTTAGATTTGCGTTTAAATCCCAAAAACGGCATTTCGGCTTCCCAATTGTTGCAGACAATTTCCCTAGAAAAATTATATGAAATTTTGGTATTGCATTCAGATGAAGTTTATGCCGAACCTATTGCCTTGGCTATTATAGCGGCCAGAGATAGGGGCGAAACATTTCTAACTACAGGTGCTTTGCGAGAAATTATAAAAGAAGCATTGGTATTTTTACCTAAAACAGAACGTATTGAAGCAGTTAAGAAAGCATGTACCCGTAGCTTTCAAGCCTTGCGAATAGAAGTAAACAATGAGTTTGGTGTGTTAGAATCATTCCTAGAAAAATTACCTTATGTACTCGCTCCAAACGCTCGGGTAGCGGTATTAACTTTTCATTCGGGAGAAGACAGGCGGGTGAAGAAGGCTTTTCAAGCGTTGAATAGAGCGGGTGTTTATAAAGAAGTAGCGCCAGACCCCATACGGGCAAGTAAAGAGGAAATTTTCCTGAACCCACGGGCACGTTCCGCTAAATTGCGCTGGGCAATTATGGGAGATCTAAACTTGCTCTAATTCAGAAAAACTCATGGTTGGCGCCAAAGGGGCAAAAAGTTTGTTCAATAATACAATAACAGAAAATGGAATCAACAAAATAAAGTAGATTACATTTACCCAAATGTTAGCAGGTAATTGCTCAGAATTTTCGTTCTTTTTCATAGTTTTCAAAATTAGTATTATGAGCCTATCTTCGTTTAAGGGTTCTGTTTTAAATTGTACACACAAATAAAAAAAGAAATAAATTAATGGACAGTCAATTTCTATAAATTATGTACTTTTGGCTACCAAATATAAAACAAATATGATGCATTCCAATTATTTTACCAACAACCAAGAAAGGTTTTTAAACGAATTATTAGAATTATTGCGCATTCCTTCTATTAGCGCCGATTCAGCTTATAAGCCTGATGTAATTGCGGCAGCCAATTATATTAAAGACAAATTAATTGCTGCCGGAGCCGATAAAGTAGAACTTTGCGAAACACCAGGAAATCCTATTGTTTATGGTGAAAAAATAATCGACCCCAATTTACCAACAGTTTTGGTGTATGGCCATTACGATGTGCAACCTGCCGTTCCTTTAGAGTTATGGGATACACCTCCGTTTGAACCTACTATTCGTAAAACAGAAATTCATCCCGATGGTGCCATTTTTGCTCGTGGTGCCTGCGATGATAAAGGTCAGGTTTATATGCACGTAAAGGCATTTGAAACCATGATGGCCACACAAACTTTACCTTGTAATGTAAAGTTTATGATTGAAGGGGAAGAAGAAGTTGGTTCAAGCCATTTAGGCCCTTTTTGTATAGCCAACAAAGAGCGTTTAAAAGCAGATGTGGTGCTTATTTCTGATACCTCTATTATTGGAAACGATTCGCCTAGTATCGATTGTGGCTTACGTGGATTAAGTTACGTAGAAGTGGAAGTTACGGGTCCAAACCGCGATTTGCACAGCGGTGTGTATGGCGGTGCTATTGCCAATCCCATTAATATTTTGGCAAAAATGATTGCGAGCTTGCACGATGAAAACAACCACATCACCATCCCCGGATTTTATGATTTGGTTCAGAACTTAACAGAAAAAGAAAGAGCTGCTTTAAACGAGGCACCTTTTGATTTAGAAGCATACAAAAAAGATCTGGAAGTGGCCGATGTTTGGGGCGAAACAGGGTATAATGTTTTAGAAAGAACGGGCATAAGACCTACTTTAGATTGCAACGGAATTTGGGGCGGTTACATAGGCGAAGGAGCCAAAACCGTATTGCCTTCTAAAGCATTTGCCAAAATTAGCATGCGTTTGGTGCCTAATCAAGATTCTGAAACCATCACAAAATTATTCAAAAACCATTTCGAAGGCATGGCTCCAAAAGGGGTAAAAGTAGAGGTAAGGCCGCACCACGGCGGTGAGCCAGTTGTAACACCCATAGATTCGCCGGCTTATTTGGCGGCAGAAAAAGCCATGGAAACAACTTTTGGTAAAAAGCCTATTCCAACAAGAGGCGGCGGTTCTATTCCAATTGTAGCTTTGTTTGAACGCGAATTGGGACTAAAATCAGTATTGATGGGATTTGGTTTAGACAGCGATGCCTTGCACTCGCCCAACGAACATTATGGTTTATTCAATTTTTATAAAGGAATCGAAACCATTCCGTACTTCTTTAAATATTTTACAGAACTACAACAAAAGTAATTTGGTTTGAACCAACCATACAGGATACAATAGGAAATCAATACGTGCGTTTAGGTTCCAAGAAAAAAAGCTTGAGTGAATAAAAATTTATGCCGAAACTATATATAAAGAATATTTCGTTTTTACTTGCCTTTGTGCTGCTGCTAACATCCGATTTGTTGGCACAAAAGCAATATGGTTTTGAATGGATTCGCCCTTACCAACCTTATTATAAAATAAAGTTGGTAAGGGAAGGCATCTATAGAATTTCTGCTTCAGATTTGCCCGCTTGGGCCTCACAAAATCCACGTAAATTTCAGTTGTTTAAAGATGGGGTAGAACAAGCTATTTTTGTGGCTGGAGAAAGCGATGGCGTATTTGGTTCAGGCGATTTTATTGAGTTTTATGGGTCGCCCAATGCTGGTTTACTAGATAGAGAAATGTTTAGAACGCCTGCCGAACAAGCCCAAACTTTTAAAAGTTTATTTTCTGATACAGCCTTTTATTTTTTAACAGTATTACCCGATTCTAGCACAAAAAATCCCCTTCGTTTTCAAACTTTTGCAGATTCAGATTATAGCAATTATACGGCTGAACCTAATCTTGAAGTGGTGCAAGAAATTGTGCCGCAAGAGGATTATTATTACGGAGCTTTTATTCCGGCAGAGCAAAAATATTATCTTTCAGAATATGGCGCCGCAGAAGGAATGATGAGTGCCTTAATTGGACAATCGCAATCAAAATTATATGCCTTTCAAACACCCAATAAAGCAGCTACTGCCAGTGCGCAAGTAGAAATAAAAATTATTGGAGCTTCCGATTTTTTTGTGCCCAATCCCAGTTCGCCCAACCACCACGTGCGCATCTGGATTTTACCCAATGGAGCCAATGCCAGTGTGTTGGTTGATACTACGTTTAGGGGTTATGGTGAGCGAAAATTTAACAGAACCATTGCGGCTAATTTATTGGGTGAAACCACTCAATTTAGGGTAGAAGTAGTGAACGATATAGCCGTTGGTAGCGATTTTATTGGTGTTTCTTACTTGCAACTAACCTACAATCGAAGCTCCAATTCTTTTGATAATTTGGGTGTATTTAATTTGCCTAAAACCCAAACCGCTGTTAAAACCTTCCTACAAATTAATTCCTTTGCGGGGAATTCACCGTTGGTGTTCGACCTCCATCAAAAAATACGCGTAGAGGCCAATAAAAGCGGCAATGTTTTACGAGCATTGTTGCCATTTCAATCGCAAGCAAGTAAAATAGCTTTGCATGATGCGGCTGCCTTATTTAGTCCTGTAAGTATAAGTCCCCACCAGTTTGTTGTTCCCAATACAGGTATCAATTACCAGTATTTAATTGTATCTAGTAAACAATTGCAATCGGGTGCCGAGGCTTATCAAACCTACAGAAACAAAAAATACTCTACTTATTTGGCCTATTCTGAAGAATTGGCAGATTACTATACTTATGGGCAGTTTCATCCTTTGGCCATACGCAGGTTTTGCCAACATTTGTATGATAAACAAAGCACATCCCCACAGTTTTTATTACTTTTAGGTAGAGGCTACCAAAATAATTTATTAAAGCTGAACCCAGAAACCAATAAGTTAAATTTAGTTCCTGCTTATGGTGTACCATCATCAGATAATATGTTTACAAACGATTTTGATGGAAACAGTGGAGCGCCCAGTTTAGCTACAGGTAGAATTCCTGCCAGTAATTTACAAGAGTTAAACAATTACCTCCAGAAAATAATTGCCTTAGAAACCAATTCAGATTCTATTGCCGCTTGGCGCAAAGATTTTTTACACTTAAGTGGTGGTTCCTTCGAATCGCAACAAAATGAATTTAGAAATCAATTGGCCTCGCTCGGAACCATGGTTAAAGGTAAGCCAGTGGGGGCTCGCATTTTTTCTTATTTTAAAAGGAGTTCTGCTCCCACCGATGGCGATTTAAAATCGGTGTTGTTGAAGCATTTGAATAATGGTGTAAATATGATGACCTTTTACGGTCATGGTTCGCTAACGGTATTAGACATGGATTTTGGGGGTATTAATGATTTACAATCTAATAATAAGCCATCTTTTTATTACTTTAACGGTTGTAATATCGGAAATGCCAATGATGTAGATCCTTTGGGAACAGGTTTGGTGTATGGCAAAGATTATATCTGCGCAGCCAATAAAGGTGCCATAGGATGGTTGGCTCATACCAACCTTACCTTTACAAATCAGCTAAGTTTTCAGATGAATCAGTTTTACCAACAGTTGGGTATTTTAAACTATGCTACTCCAGTTGGTTTGCAAATTAAGCGAGCCTTAGAAATTACCTCACAAAGCAACGAGCAGTTTGCCCGTTCGCATGCGCTTCAACTGCTTTTACAAGGCGATCCTGCCTTTGTGTTGTACGCGCCAGCCAAGGCCGACTACCAAATAGAAAATGCCGATTTGTTTTTAACGCCAAACAATGCCACCGTGCAAAGCGATTCGTTGGGAATTGGGGTGATTGTTCATAATTTAGGCAAAGCACTTACAGATACTTTAAACATTCAACTTACCCGCAGGTTGCCAAATAATACCACACAATTGTTTGAGCTCAACCAAGCCATTGCTCCTTTTAACACAGATACATTTTATATTTGGGTGAAGCCACTCCAAAAGCAAGAAATTGGGGATAACCTTTTCACAGTAAAAGTAAATCCATTACAAAAAGTAGATGAAATAAAATATACCAATAACGAAGCCAGTTTTAACTACTTTTTACCTGGCAGTGGGGTTCAAGCCATTTCTCCAAAATCCTATTCTATAATTAATAAAGATTCGGTAGAATTGGTGGTTCAAAACAACAATCTTTTTACTGAACCAACCGAATATCTTTTTGAAGTAGATAGCACACCAAGTTTTAATAGTGGAAGTATATTCTATCAAAAAAGTTTACCCATAAGAAGCAATCATTTGGTTAAATGGAAGATTGCCCTTCCCAACAAAGATAGTGTGGTTTATTTTTGGAGGTCTAAAATCAATTTACCCGAGAATGAAGGAGGCGTGTGGGTTCAGCAAAGCTTTACTTTTATAAAAAATGGAAACAAAGGTTGGCACCAACAACGCTACGAGCAAGTTAAAAATGCCAGCTCCAAAACTTTTATCCAGTTTGAAGATACCACAAGACGAGTAGTGTTTAGCAATAACTCTTTGGTTTTGGGAATAGAAAATAGAAGGTGGGACCACAGAAGAATGGGGGTAGTAATTCCTTATTTATTAAATGCAGGAGTAGGTTCTTGTTTGTCGCAAGGTACAGTAGTTTTGGTGTTTGAGCCCTACCAAGTTGATTTTCCTTACGAATTGCCAAATTATCCATTTAATTGTGCCTTTGTACAAGCCAATAAGTTCGACCAAAGTGTTCGCTATTACACTTTTAACACCTTAGGAGCTCAAGGTCAGGATGAACTTGCTAGGTTAATTGATTCTGTGCCAACAGGCTATTACGTGGCTATGTTTTCTAGGTATAGCAGCGGCATTCAAAATTGGTCGCCATTGGTTAAGGCGCAATTTGCAAAAATTGGTTCAGTAAAAGTGCCTCAGATAAAAGGAAACAATACCGCTTGGGCAGTAATTGGCATGAAAGGCGAAACGCCCGGATTGGCAACAGAAGACACCATAACCAACAATGATTTAGCTTCTACGCCTAACTTGCCTCCAGATGCAGGCGATCCGCAAGATGAGTTATACCTGCGTATTAGAAGAGAAATTATCTTAAAATGGTTTACGGGTAGCTTTAGTTCACAGGCTATTGGACCAGCAACTAAATACCACCAAGTAAATTTGTTATTGCAAGAAATTGATCCGCAAGTGCGCGGCAGGTGGTGGTTAGATGTTATTGGAATAAACAAACAAGGGAAAGATACCTTTATATTTAGAAATCAAACCCAAACACAGATAGATTTAAGTGCTATTGATGCCAAAACCTATCCTTATTTAAAATTGCAGTTGGGCTTTGTAGACAGCACCTACAGAACACCTCATCAGGTAAAGTATTGGCAGGTTTTATATGAGGGCGGACCAGAACTTTCGGTGGATGTAAATAACCAATATAAGTTTTATGCCAGCAGCATAGAACGCGGAGATAGTTTACGTTTAGATTTGCCTATCACTAATTTGGGCGAAGGCCGCGCTGATACAAGCGAGGCATTGGTAGAAATTTTAGACGAAGGCCGGAAAGTTCCTTATACTGCTTGGGTAAAAGTGCCACCTATTTTGCCTAATGAAAGCGCTTTGGTTCGAACCAAAATACCTACGCAATTATTAGCCGGAAAAAACACCCTACAGGTAAATGTTAATGCCAACAAGAAGGTGGAAGAATTAAGTTATTTAAACAACTTTTTGAAACAAGATTTTACGGTAAAAGGGGATGTAGAAAATCCGTTTTTGCAGGTTACATTCGATGGACAAAGAATATTTAACCGAGACGTTGTTTCGCCTAACCCACTCATTCGCATAAGTAGTACCGATAACAATGTGCATTTGCTACAAAATGATACCAGTACTTTTGAATTGTATCTCAGAAAACCGGGCACCATTGATTTTGAAAGAATATTTTTAAATCAAGACCAGGTGAGTTTTAGTCCGGCTACCGATAAAAATGAAGCCACCATTTTATATACACCTAAAAGTTTAAAGGATGGTGTATAT
>JAUYMZ010000323.1 GCA_030699355.1 Bacteroidota bacterium
ATTTTCGTCTACAGCTAAATCATCTTGAAATGTTTTTTGCAAAAACAACAAGGTTTCGGCCAAGCGCTCGCGTACACTCTTTTGAGCCAAACTTTGAATGCGCTCATCAGCTAAACCTAAATCATGACATAATGATTTTAGCATATGTTTATTTATCTGAGAGTTCTTCTCTAATAAATCCATGAACACATTTTTGGGAATAAAACAACATACCGTATCTTCAATGCAAGTTGCTGTGGCAACCAAAGGCTCATCTGCAATAAGCGCTCTATAACCTAAAAACTCTCCTTCTCTGGCAAAACGAATAATTTGTTCTTTGCCATCTTTATTGGAGCGCGTAAGTTTGATAGAACCTTTGCTTAAACAATAAATCCCTAAAGGAATATTATCTTCATAAAAAATTGATTGGCCTTTTTTATAGTGACTGCACGATTTGGCCGCAGAGACCATTTCCGATTCTTCTTCTGTGCAATATGATAAAAATGATACCGCTTTGGCATCACAATTTTTACAGTCTAAGTATATTTTTTGCATGTGAAAAGATTTGAGTGATTCATTTCCAATTCAAATTAAACACTTTTAACCCAATATTCAAACAGTGCTTTCTGCGAATCTAAAACTTGCGCCTTTTTCTTGATTTGACAAAGCAATACGCCTGCACTGTTTTCACTAACAAGTAACTCTAAGCCAACATATTCAAGTGTTTTCTGTATGTATTTATCCCATTGTCCAAAACCATCAATTATTTCTTCAAAATACACCTCAAAAGAGGTTCCGGCCACTGCTTCTAAGGTATTTTTATACATTTCTTGGGTATATCCCAATCCTTGTTTATACGATTGCGCATACATTCTTTTTAAAACCTCATCCAATCTGTATCGGCCATTGGTTCGAACCAAAATTTCTATATCTGCTACCCAAGCGGCAATTAAACCTTCCATATAAATAGAAACTTTTCTGCCTTTTACGCCCGGCACATAGCCATCCAACCAAGTATCAAAACTAGAATCGGCTACCGAATAATGGTTTCTGCCCAAGTTATTTACATGTCTTTCTAAATCTGAAGCCAAGCTTTTTGCATAGGTTTCAAAATCCCATACGCCGCTGCGCAACAGCATTAAATCTCCATAATAGGTGGTAATTCCTTCATAAATATACCCCAAACGAGAGTAATTTTCTTTGGTAAAATCATACGGCAACAGCTCAACCGGACGCATGCGTTTTATGTTCCATAAATGAAATAATTCATGCGAACTGATGGCCAAAAAATCGTTGTAAAAATCAAGCTCATTAAACCCTGTAGGTGGCCCCATGGCTATTACAGTAGAATCTGCATGCTCTACTCCATGCCTAAATTTATCTGGCAAAATGAGGTATAAAAAATGAAAATCTTTTACCGGCAATTCGCCAAAAATTTCGGTCTGAGCCAAGGCATATTTGCGGGTTTGCTCTTCTAATAAGGGCATATCGTTTACTTGTCCACCTTCAAACCAAAAGTGAATGTGGGTTTGGTTCAGCCCGAAGGAATGATGCACCAAATTTGGTGAGGCAAAAAACGGACTATCTGCTAATTGATCAAAATTTTGGGCCTTTAGTGTTTTGCCAGAAATGGGCAACTGACAAGCAATTTGCCAATTATCTGGAATATGTAAGTGTAGGGTAAAGGCTTCATTGGCGCGACCATCTACATACATAAAACAGTTTACCGGATTTAAGTAAAGCAATTGTTCCCCCACAAAACTGGCCCCTGCATCGGGTTGGTTGGCATAATACTCGTAAGAAACATACACCTTTGGCTCATTTAAAACGTGTATTTCCCAGCAATCTTTGCTCACTTTTTTAAAAGGAATGGCCTTGCCGGCGGCATTTTTTACAGTAAACTTTCGAATGTTTTTAGCAAAATTTCCCAACTCATACCTGCCCGGCCGCCAAGCAGGTAATTGCAAATACATTGGGTTCAAACCTAAGGTTTCTATTTCTGCTTCAATGCCCACAAAATGGTCTATGGCATCGGCTATGTGTACCGTGTAGTTCATGTATACTGTCTTAAATTCTTTTTAAATCTGTTTGAGTTAAGTGGCTCAACGTATCACCTGTATTAATGGTACTTGCGGGTTCAAAAAGCATTAATTCTACCAGCTGCTCGGCAACAGGTTTATGCTCTACTCCGCGCGGAACGATTAAAAATTGGTTGGGTTTTACCAAAAGGGTTTTATCCCTAAACTCCATGCGGAGTTCTCCGCTAATTACAAAAAACAACTCGTCTTCCAAATCATGTTTGTGCCAAATAAACTCGCCCTGCAATTTGGCTAGTTTTATGTGCTGACCATTTAATTCTCCTACAATTCTTGGGTTCCAAAAATCGTGAAAAGCACTTAGCTTCTCAGAAATATTTACTACAGAAAGGGTGTTGTTGCTTTGCATATTGGGCACAAAATATTTAATAAATTCAAATCTTTGCAATTTTTTAACTTTGTTCGCAGTACAAAAGAACACTTTTACCCATAGATTTATATGAATATTGCTTACATTGTTGCCATTAGCTCGGTTTTACTACTCCTCATTTTTGCGGTTTTATCGTTTACCAAAACAGATAATATGCGCTTTCAACTGATTTATGTGGTGGTTGCCACTTTTAATATTGGGGTTTTGGCGAGCATTATAACCATTAATTACAGCAACCAAAGCGCCCTCATTTGGCCCGCACTGCTGCTCTTGCATGTAATTAATAAAGTGAGAGAGATTTATAAATTGCTATAAATCGCATCGCTTCATGCAGCACCTAGAAATTAATCCTGAAATAAAAGCTTTTTTAAACGAGAAGGTAGACCAATACAATAGGCAAAGTTTTATTGAGCCCGATCCTATTAGTATTCCGCATCGGTTCAGCTTAAAAGAAGACATAGAAATTGCGGGTTTTTTAGCCGCTACCATTGCTTGGGGAAACCGCAAAATTATTGTGCAAAACGGACATAAAATGTTGGATTTTTTGGGCGAATCGCCTTATGATTTTGTATTATCGCATAAGCCCAAAGACTTATTAAGGCTGAACCCATTTGTA
Organism: Bacteroidota bacterium; assembly: GCA_030699355.1. GTDB lineage: Bacteria > Bacteroidota > Bacteroidia > UKL13-3 > UKL13-3 > B1. The sequence goes on from JAUYMZ010000323.1 coordinate 3,062, forward strand.
CACCGAACCTTTAATGGAACCGACTTTAGCTATTTTATAAAAGGCCTACAACATATTTACACCCAACACGGCGGCATGGAAGCCATTTTTGTGAAGCAGGCTGCCACCCATGGCCTGCAAGGGGCTATTGGTAAGTTTAAAGAAGTTTTTTTTGAAATAGCCCATCCCAGTAGAACCCAAAAACACATCTCAGACCCCGGCAAAGGTTCTGCCGCCAAAAGATTAAACATGATGTTGCGGTGGTATGTTAGAAAAGACAAAAGAGGGGTAGATTTTGGCATTTGGAACCCACGCCTATCTCCCGCGCAACTCAGCATTCCACTCGATGTACACTCGGGCAATATAGCCCGAAAACTAGGACTATTAAATCGCAAACAAAATGATGCCCAAGCCGTAAACGAACTGGATATCGTACTGAGGCAATTAGACCCCAAAGACCCCGTTAAATACGATTTTGCCCTGTTCGGCTTAGGAATTTTTGAAGGGTTTTGAGGGGGTGCTTATTTTACAAAATATTTTACCTTTGACTTTTGACATCGGTTTTATGCCATTTCATAAGCCAAAAACAAACTTACGCATCATCATTAAACAATGTATTATATGAAAAGTCTAACAACATTCCTGCTAGTACTAGCAACGCTTGCCAGCTTTGGGCAGGTAAAAGAAAAACCAAGCATTACGGTAACAGGTGTTGCCAGGGTTACGGTTACACCCGACCTTGGGGTATTAAACATTTCTGTGGCCGAAATTCAACCTAAAATGGGAGATGCCATTAAGGCACTTGGCGATAAATCAAATTATTATAATGCGCTTTTAAAAAAAATGGGCTTTAATGAAAAAGACATTAGAACCACCCGTTTTGCCGTGGTAAAAAACAAGGTTTACAAAGACAATGAATACCAAGACAGTGGATATATTGCTTCCCAAAATATACGATTGGCTTTTAGCTACGACCAAAAGACCTTACAAAAAATTGTTTCAGAATTTTCTAAGAGCGAAAAACCCATCGACTTTAGCTTTGAATTTGAATTATCGGAGCAATTAAAACAAAAAGTACAAACCCAAATTATAGACTATGCCGTAAAAGATGGCAATGAAAAAGCAATGGGAATAGCCAAAGCCGCCGGACTTAAACTTGCCGCTATTAAAGAAATAACTTACGGCGCTTGGGGCAGAGACAGCGGCTTAGAATTAGTAGAAAAGCAACACAGGTATGCTGCCTCTGTGGCCGCTACCGATGCCTTTCAAACCTTTAACTTCACCCCCGAAGACCTTGTCTTTAGAGATGCCTTAACTATTATTTGGGTGGTTGAATAGTTACAATCGATAACATTTTAATTTTTCAAAAATCCGTTTCAGAAAGCTGCAACGGTTTTTT
>JAUYMZ010000072.1 GCA_030699355.1 Bacteroidota bacterium
TCATTCAGAGCGATAGCGAAGAATCTTATGCTTTTTCCCGGACAGCAATACTTCATAATTCATACTTCATAATTCATACTTCATAATTCATACTTCATAATTCATAATTCATACTTCATACTTCATACTTCATAATTCATACTTCATAATTCATACTTCATACTTCATACTTCATAATTCATACTTCATAATTCATAATTCACTCTTTTTTAGCGATAATAATGCAGCAATACGATTGGTAATCTGTTTGGGCATTGCCTTTTACAAAGCCAATTCCAATATCAACTAGGTCTTTGTTAAACTCACCAATTCCCAATAAATGTTTGCGGTGACCTAAAGATGGAACGCCTTTATCTAGGAGTAAAATTTTAATAGATTCGATGCCATTTTCTTTTCCCGCGGCAATCGATTCAAAGTAATTATTACTTTTCGGTTTGATCCAATCCGCAGGTAAAGTATATCCAGCCTCGTGAATGAGTATATTGATACCTTTGCCCGCTTTATTGGTATGCGAAAAATAATTCTTTTGCGCCATTTCCAATGCTTTGGCCTCGGCCACTTGCGCCAAGGTATCGTTCCAACGAAGGCTTGTTTGTTCTATTTTGGTTGATTTTAAAAAGGGATATTCATTCACAAAGGCAGCGGGATTGTTGCGAATTTGATTGAGGTATTCAAATGCCAATTGCGCTTCAGTTTTAACAATTGAAATAGATTTATTTTGAAATGAACTGCAAACCATCAAAGGCAAGCAAAGAAAAGCGATATATTTTCCGATATTCATGTGGTAAATTGTTGTATCAAACCTAACGATTTCAATTGTTTTTTTGTTGTTGTAAGATAATTATTCAAATTAAGTGTTTCTTTTTTATTAAATTTTGGTTTGAAAATCAGCTATTAAGTAAATAAATGAAATAATTAAGGTGAAAACACTTGCAAAGAAATAGGTCTTGCTTATATTTGCACTCCCCAAAAGGGAAAACGTTCTAGGGATTACATCCCAATTTTCATGCGAAAGTAGCTCAGTTGGTAGAGCGCAACCTTGCCAAGGTTGAGGTCGCGAGTTCGAGCCTCGTCTTTCGCTCATTAAAAAAAAGTTATAGGTTCAAGCCTATAACTTTTTTATTTAAACTTCTTTCGCTCGGGTGGTGGAATTGGTAGACACGCAGGACTTAAAATCCTGTGTCCTTTAAAGACGTGCGGGTTCAAGTCCCGCCCCGAGTACAAAAAAGCCTTGGTTATCTTTGGATAACCAAGGCTTTTTTGTTTTTGATTTACAAAGAGGTGATAAATTAACAATCAAAATTAGAGGTTCGGTTATTCAGATGTTATGCAACATCTTTTTTTACATTCCGTTTTGAAATTTGAGCATGAAATTCGTACATTTGTTTCAATGAAAATAGATTTCAAGTACGTAAATGATAGCAAAGGACAAACGAAAGCCGTGCAGCTTAGTTTAACAGAATGGGAAAAGATTTTATCTAAGCTTAAAAAATTTGAAGAAGCTTTTAAATTAAAATCGGATCTTAAAGACGCTTTTGAACAAGTTAACATATTGAAGAAATCTAAAGGAGAAAAACAAACTCTTAAAGACTTTCTTAATGAACTTTAATGTTATTCCTACAGATAGGTTTAAAAAAGAAGCGAAAAGACTTGTAAAAAAGTATCCATCACTTAAGGATGAACTATCTGAACTAAATGAAATATTAGAGGAAAATCCCGAGACAGGAACCTCGCTCGGAAACAACGCATACAAAATAAGAATTGCTATTAAAAGCAAAGGAAAAGGAAAAAGTGGGGGAGGAAGAGTCATTTCATATCTAGTAACAGAGAACAAAGAAATTTATCTCCTAACCTTATTTGACAAATCTGAGTTTGATACTATTGACGATAAAACCCTAATTAAAATAATTGAAACTCTAAATGAAATTTAAAAACGTTCCATAATTAGGAACATTAGTGCGCATACCTGCCATCTCGATATGTTTGAAATCAACGATGGGATTTAAGATATAAAGATATTATAATTAATGGTAATCAACAACCTGCCACCTGATGAAAATGTCTGAACACGATTCATAGGATTACAAGATTACCTAGATTTTTAAAATCTTGGCAATCCCCAAATCTAGTAATCGTGTTCAGAATTTTTTTGTAATTTGATAGCTATGAAAATTTACAGCAAACAAAACAAGAGGAAAATTTTCTGAAACCGTTTAAGGTTCTGCTTTCTTTTTATGTCCACCCCTTTTTAAGTGCAATCTAAAACTATATTATTTAAGCATCTCAATAATCAAAATACCCTTTGAAATTCAACACTCAACAATCAACATTCGGAGGTCGACATTCAAAAATATGGTTTGAGATGCCAATTTTGACCTCACCCAAAAAACTCAGCACCATTTATAGAATAATATAATCCCTACGGGATATGAATGGCTGGTGAAGGCATATTTTTTCTACCGAAATATAATCCCTAGTGGGATTGAGAGCAGCCGCGCTTGAAGCTTCTTGGTACTGTAGCGGTAAGTATATTGTTTTTTGGTCCTTCGAAATTCGAAATTCAACATTCGGTGTTCGACATTTTTAAACTTCTAGCTGCTGGCTTTTTCGCATAAACGCATAAACGCATAAACGCATAAACAAAAAATCTCCCCCCAACCACAAATCCCCTTTCGAATCTAGAATTTAGAATTTCGTAATTCGTAATTCGTAATTCGTAATTCGTAATCCGTAATTCGTAATTCGTAATTCGTAATTCGTAATCCGTAATTCGTAATTAAAATCCCCTCTACCGATTAAACCTCATCCGCATACCCAAGCTGCTTTCGTCGAATTCGCCTTCGTTGTATACCAAATGTCCATTTACAAAGGTTTTGCGAATTTTGCTATCAAATGTTTGGCCTTCAAACGGACTCCATTGACATTTGTATAAAATGTTTTCTTTGTTTACGGTATAAGATTGGTTCAGGTCTACTAAAACTAAATCGGCATAAAAGCCTTCTCTGATATAGCCCCTGCGGTCTATTTCAAACAAAATAGCCACATTATGACAAGCCTTTTCTACAATTTTTTCTAAGCTAATTTTACCTTCTTTATGCAATTGCAATAAGGCATTTAAACTATGCTGAACCAATGGTCCGCCCGAAGGAGCTTTGATATACTTATTTTCTTTTTCTTCTATGGTATGTGGGGCATGGTCGGTGGCAATTACATCAATTCTATTGTCAATAACTGCCTGCAATATCGCATCTCTGTCGCTTGCCTTTTTTACCGCCGGATTCCACTTTATCCAATTGCCTTTGGTAGCATAATCGGCATCGCTAAACCATAAGTGGTGCACACAAGCTTCGGCCGTTATTTTTTTCTGAACCAAGGGCAAAGTATTGTCAAATAAATCTAATTCTTTGGCTGTGCTAATATGTAATATGTGGAGTCGGGTACCGTGTTTTTTAGCCAATGAAACCGCAAATGCAGAGCTGGTATAACAGGCCTCTTCGTTTCTTATTTTCGGATGAAAACTAGCATCTATATCTTCCCCAAATTCGGCTAAAACAGCGGCTTGGTTTTGTTTTACCATAGGATCGTTTTCGCAATGGGTAGCAATAAGTGTTTTTACCTGCGCAAAAATTTGTTCTAAGGCATTTGGGTCGTCTACCAACATATCGCCCGTGCTCGAACCCATAAATATTTTAACTCCGCAAACCGTGCTTGGGTCAACCTTTAATAACTCTGATAAATTGGTATTGGTGGTTCCCATAAAGAAGCTGTAATTAGCCAAACTGCAAGCACTTGCCCGTTGGTATTTTTGCTCCAATAATTCTATGGTAGTGGCAGAAGGCGAGGTATTGGGCATTTCCATATAAGAGGTAATGCCACCGGCCACCGCCGCCTTGGCTTCCGTATAAATTTCGCCTTTATGGGTTAGTCCGGGTTCTCTAAAATGAACCTGATCATCTATTAAACCCGGTAATAAATACAATCCCTGAGCGTCTATTACCTCATCGGCTGCCATGGCAATACCCTGGCGTTCAATTTTTTCAATGAATGTTCCTTTGATATATACATCTGCATGGTAAATTTCACCTTCATTTACCAGCTTGGCGTTTTTTATTAGTGTTGTTTTCATCTTGCTGCGAACTTACAAATCTCATCGGGTATTTTAGGTATGCTGAACCTAATATTTTTGTCAAAGTTAAGAAGCTAGGCATTACCTTTGACCTCAGAAAAATTATTTTGAAGCAACATCCTCTTTTATTTCCTTGGTTGGCTTTTGCCGCAGTGTCTATCTTTTGGGGGACTACCTTTTTAGCCATTAGCATTGGTGTTAAAACATTTCCACCGCTCTTAATGGCTGCTTTTAGGCATACTGCTGCCGGATTAATTATATTGAGTTATTTTCTCCTACGTGGATATAAAATCCCACCTTTATCTTCCCTTAAAACATTTAGCTTTAACGGAATATTGATGCTGGCAGGCGGAAACGGTATTATTAGTTGGGGCATGCAATACGTTGGTAGTGGATTAACAGCGCTAATTTGTGCCCTTACTCCGGTATGGATTGTTATTATAAACAGGGTTTCTGGCAACCAAGAAAAGTTGCATCCCTTGGCTGTTTTGGGTTTTGTAATTTGTTTGGTTGGACAGTTCTTTTTATTTAAAGATAAGGTTGCATTGTTTAAAGACGAGATGTTTATTTGGGGCGTATTGGCCGTTGTAGTTTCTAATTTTTTGTGGGCTTTAGGTACAGTTTATTCTAAAAACCATCAAAGCAAAGTACATCCTATATTTGCTTCGGGTTGGCAAATGATACCGGGTGGATTGTTTTTATTTGTAGCAGCCTTTTTAAGAGGCGAAATGCATGCCTTCTCGCCAGCCCCAGAAGCGATAAACGCGCTCATTTATCTCATTTTATTTGGGTCTATTTTGGCCTACGGTTCTTATATGTATGTTATTAAAAAATTACCTGCTACCATCGTTTCTACCTACGCCTATATTAACACCATGGTGGCAATCTTGTTAGGCTGGCTTTGGTTAAACGAGGGTTTAGATTTCTCAACCCTTATTGCCGTGGCATTAACCATAATAGGTGTTTATTTGGTGAGTAGAAATTCGTAA
>JAUYMZ010000080.1 GCA_030699355.1 Bacteroidota bacterium
CTAGCCATTGTTACTTCTGCCCCTTGAGGCGAAGCAATGATGCGCTCTTTTTTGTATAAACCTGCCGCTTCAATTTCGGCCAATTCTTTTTGCAACTGTTGTTGTAATGCTCCGTACATACCGTTTATATTTTGCACGAAATTATAAAAAAACAATTGCCGCGTTCAAGAATAATGTAAAAAAGCTTTATTCCTGAACCAAGAACCTGAAAACCTTAGCATTACCTTCATCATCCATGGCTTTTATAAAGAACATGCCTGGTGGCAATGAGTTAATCTGAATAAGCGTTTCGTATGCATCTAAGTTGCCCGAAATATAAGATCTGCCCATATTATCAAATATTTCGTATGGTAATCCTGCATTGTTTTTATCGGTTCGAACCGAAACTACTGACTTGGCAGGATTTGGAAATAAAACCCAATTTGAGTTAGCCTTAGTTTGCTCTTTTACATTGCTAATTACGCCATTAATTTTAGTCTCATACATGCGAATCCCGCCTCTTACATTACCAATTAATAGCTCTGGAATACTATCGCCATCTAAATCGGCGGTGGTAGCAGACGTTTTAAACCCAAAAAACAAATTACTGTAAGAACTAGCTGTTCTATTATCTCTGTATATTCCACTTACTTCTTCACAAACCCTATTGGCCCTAGCATCAAAGTTTCTAAACAAAAATACACGTCCTTGCTCGCTACCTAACAAGATTTCGTAGTTACCATCGCGGTCTAAATCACAAACATGGGGAATAGAATATCCATCAAAATAATAAGGTGTACCGCCACTTAATACCATTTCGGCAGCAGTGATTTTTCCAATAGAATCAATCGAAGGTGTAGAAGTAAAATCTGGACTTGTAGCTGTTCCTTTATTTTCAAAATAAGCAAGACTTCCATTTTTTCTGCCCATAACAATATCTAGCTTGCCGTCTTTGTTTAAATCTACCAATTGTGGAGCGGCGGATGTACCTCCAAAAATACTAAAATAATCTGAGCTCTCTTTGTTAAAAGTGATATTGCTACCAACGCTGGTATTTGCATAAAAATGCATTTTACCGTTCAAATCACCTATTAACAAATCTTGTTTGCCATCGCCGTTTAAATCGCCAAAAGTTGGAATAATACGTTGAATTTTAGTAGCACCATTGTTAATGTTTAAGAAATTAGAATCTACTAATTCGTAGGCTGCTTTACTGGCTGAACCTACGTTTCGGAAAAAATATAGCCTATCATTGCTATTAAAAGTTTGGGTAAACTCACCTTGTGTAGCCACCACCAAATCTTTGTCGCCATCATTGTCTATATCAACAAAAACTGGAATACTTCCTCCACCCAAATCAAAGGTTTGTCCAACAATAAACTGATTATTTTGATAGGTAAATACAGGCACTTTGGCTGTTCCTGTATTTTTATAGAACAAAACTTGGTCTTTATTCTTTACTGCCGCTTCTGCATTCGGCGCAACAATCATGTCTTTTTTACCATCATTATCTGCATCAATTAAATAAGAAGCAGGAAACATTGGAACACTGGCACGAACGGTATTTCTTGGAAAAACAGTATCTTGGCTAATCATGGTATCTCTTCCTAATTTGTGGATGCTTTTTCCGTTTTCTAAAAACACCAAATCATTAAATTCTGGGTCGCCATATATTACATCTAAATCACCATCATCATCGGCATCATATAAGGTAATGGTACTACCATTGTGTTTGGCAGCCCGCTTGTAATTGCGGTAGCACGGACTATCATCATTCAACAAAAATGCATTGGTATTTACCAAGTAACTCATATAACCCCAGCATTCATCTCTAAATAAAAACGCTATAGAATCACAACCATGTCCACGTTCTGCGCTCATATTTTGGTAATAGGTAATTACATTTCTACTAAAAGGCATAATCAAAATATCTAAATCACCATCACCATCCATGTCTTCAATAGCAGGAATATCGGTGTTATTTAAACCGATATTGGCAGGAGGCAAAGCGCCCAAACCAATATCCATTAGCTGATTTTTGTCTTGCTGCCACTTTAATTTTCCTGGCTCGGTTGAAACATTTTTAAGAATACGCATACCATTAGAAGCAATAAACTTTTCTGGTTGTGGTTGGGCATTATAATCTACCTCAGTAAAAATATCCAATTTGCCATCGCAATTATAATCGCGTAATAACACCCACTTAAACAAGGGAGGAAACTGACTTTCAAATTCGGGTGCATAAACAAAACGGTTGCCTTTCCAGAGGTAAGTTAACACTTTGTTTCCCGTTCTATCAAATACCATTAAATCGGCAATATTATCTCCGTCTAAATCAATTTTATTGAATTGTGGCGCGTTTAAACCTCCTGTATATGGAAATAGCAAGGTATCTGAACCACCCATTTTAATGGAAGCCTTATTGCTTATGCTAAATTGTACAGGCTGGGCCCAAGCAATTACCGATAAGAAAACACTTAGGGCTAGTAGATTTATTTTTTTCATATGAGGGTATTTTAACGCAATTTAAAATAATTTTTCTTAATTTTATATTAATCTTTTAAATGGAAATACTGTTGACTGTATAAAGCTCAAAAGAAGAATAGAGATTCTTCGCTTCACTTGGTTGCAAGTTATTCCTTCAAAAATTTACCAAAACTAGCTGTTTCATTTTCACCCAAAATTCGAACAACATACAAACCACTCGGCAAGGCTTCAATTGATATATCAGTTTGCTGTTGTTCTAAAAACCCATCCAACAAATTATTTCCAAGTAAATCATATACAAAATACCTCATACTTTGATTAAAATAATTGGTTCGAACCGAAACAAGGGATGTAGCAGGATTTGGAAAGATTGTCCAACGGAAATCTAATTTTTCATGAGATGGATTAGAACTAATTATGCCTTTAAGAATAGGCTCATACATGCGAATGCCACCACGTAAGTTTCCAATTAATAACTCGGGAATATTATCCCCATCTAAATCAGCAGTGCTTACAGCAGTTTTGTTGCCAAATAGCAAATTGCTGGGTAAAGTTTGGGGAGCATCCTTAAAAACATTGGGAATTTCTTCACATACCCTGTTGGTTGATACATCAAAATTTCTATACAAAAATACCCGTCCTTGCTCACTACCTACCAAAATTTCATAATTTCCATCCTTATCCAAATCGCAAACATGTGGATGAGAATAGCCATCAGTTATTTGCGGACTACCTCCACTATAGGCAATTTCGGCAACTGATATTTTCCCAATAGAATCAATGGTTGGCAAGGCTGTAAAATCTGGCTGAGTAGTACTTCCTTTATTTTCAAAATAAGCTAAAGTTCCATTTTTTCTGCCCATTACGATATCTAACTTGCCATCTTTGTTTAAATCTACCAATTGTGGCGAGGCCGAGGTACCACCAAACATGCCAAAATAATCTGAACTTTCTTTGGAAAATGTAATATTCCCATTGCTGCTGGTATTTACATAATAATGCATTTTTCCATTTAAATCCCCAATTAACAAATCAGGTTTTCCATCTGCATTTAAATCGCCAAACGTTGGCATCATTCTATGTATTTTGGTTATGCCATCATTCAATTTTAAGAAATTACTATCTATTAATTCATAGGCTGCTCTTTGGGCTGAACCTACATTTTTAAAGTAAAATAAATAATCATGGCTATTAAAAGTTTGGGTAAATTCTCCCTGCGTGGCTATAATCAAATCTTGGTCGCCATCTCCGTCTATATCAACAAAAACAGGAATACTGCCTCCACCTAAATCTAAAGTTTGATTTACCAAAAAAGGCTCCGACTGATAGGAAAAAACTGGAACATTCTGCGTACCGGTATTCTTATAATGTAACACTTGGTTTTTATTTTGACTCGCCACTATGGCATTGGGTGCAACAAGTAAATCTTTCTTATTATCACCATCCACATCTAATAAAAATGAGGCGGGAAAAGTGTTAACACTTGCTTGGCGGGTGTTGGAGGGGAAAGCGGTATCTTGTGCAATGATAGAATCTAATTTTTGAGATTGAACCGACTTCCCATTTTCTAAAAACAACAAATTTGGAAACTCTGGGTCGCCATAAATTAAATCCATGTCGCCATCATTATTGGCATCAAATAAAGATATGGTGCTGCCATTGTGCTTAGCTGTTTTGTAATTTCTAATACATGGGCCATTTTCTCCTAGGTTAAAGCCATTGCTATTCACCAAATAACTCATAAAGCCCCAACATTGGTCGCGCCAAAAAAACTTTAAAGAATCGCAGCCATAACCCATTTCTTTACTCATATTTTGGTAATAAGAGATCACATTACTTAAAATTGGCATAAACATGAGGTCTAAATCACCGTCATTATCCATATCCTCAATAGCAGGAATATCGGTAGGATTAATGGTTATATAATCGGGAGGTAAACTCCCAAAACCCATGTCCATTAGCTGATTTTTTTCTTGTAACCACCTCAATTTTCCAGGCTCAGTGGTGGTATTTTTTATCACTCTCATGCCCGGGAATCTCACAAAAATAGCAGGTTCAGGCCTTGCGTTAAAATCTATATTGGTAAAAATATCTTTCTTTCCATCGCAATTATAATCACGCAATACAACCCAATCAAACAGAGGCGGAAACATGCTTTCAAAAGAAGGGGCATACACATATTTATTCGCTTTAAACAAAAAAGTTGTTACCTTATTGCCTACCCTATCAAACACCATTAAATCCTCAATATTGTCTCCATCCAAATCTATTTTATTAAATTGTGGGGCATTAAAACCACCCGTAAAAGGATACAAAAGGGTATCACCAGCCTTCATTTTAAAAGTTGCCTTGTTGGCTAAATTAAATTGTACGGGTTGCGCCCAAATAAAAGCGGGTAGTAAAAGTGCTAAAAATAATAGCTTTGAATTTTTCATAGATAGGATATTTTTGATGCAATATAAATTAAAACCACTTATTTCGTTACCAAATTTACCATGACCGTTCAAGAACTATATCAAATCTACCTTCAACACCCCAATGTTTGCACAGATACCCGCAAACTTAGCACAGGGTGTTTGTTTTTTGCTTTAAAAGGCGATAATTTTAATGGAAATCTTTTTGCCCAAAAAGCGATTGAAGCAGGGGCAGCTTATGCGGTAATAGATGAAGTTCAAGCCGAAATGAATTCCCAATATATTTTGGTTCAGAACGTATTAGAAACATTGCAACAACTAGCAAGCTACCACAGAGAACAGCTTAATATCCCTGTTGTTGCCATTGTGGGCTCTAACGGAAAAACCAGCACCAAAGAATTGGTAAGCTCGGTTTTACAAACACATTTTTTGGTATTAAGTACGCCCGGAAATTTTAATAACCACATTGGTCTTCCCTTAACCCTTTTGCAATTAAAAAAAACACACCAAATTGCCGTAATAGAAATGGGGGCAAACCATGAAAATGAAAACGCTTTTTTATGCCAAATTGCCCAACCTAGTTGCGGCATTGTAACCAATAATGGCAAAGACCACCTCGAAGGATTTGGCAGCTTAGAAGGCGTTGTTCGGTCGAATGCAGAACTCTATCAATATTTAGCAAAAACAGGCGGATTGGCCTTTGTGAATGGAAACGATGAAGTGCTTTTACAAAGAAGTTCTGCCATTGAAAACAGAATTATTTACCAGCAAAATGGGGCTGCAAGTTTGGGTTCAAACCAAATGAGTATAACGCCAAAAACCCTACAACCCAAAATTACCTTTGAATACGAAGGATTACAAATAGAGAGTTGTTTAAGTGGAGATTATAACTTTGATAACATTTTGGCGGCTTTGGTTATAGGCAAATATTTTGGGCTGAACCCAAGGCAAATAAAGGAAGGAATAGAATTGTATCAGCCACAAAACCTGAGGTCGCAATGGTTACAAAAAGAAAATAATACCATCTTTTTAGATGCCTACAATGCCAACCCAAGCAGCATGGAATTGAGCATCAAAAATTTTATGGCCATGCCCGGAGAAAATAAAATACTTTTTTTAGGAGACATGTTTGAATTAGGAAAATACGAAGCCGAAGAGCATCAAAATTTAGTTAACTTTTGTTTGAACCTAGGCCTTGATAAGGTAATATTAATAGGCAAGGCTTTTGCTAAAACAGATTGCACTTACCTTAAGTTTATAGAAACCAAAGAAGCAGCCGCCTATTTAGATAGCCAACAATTTAGCCAATATACTTTCTTTTTAAAAGGCTCGCGCGGCATGAAAATGGAATCTTTAGTAGACCATATTTCCTAAACATTTTTTTTATAGATTGCACCACCAAATAATTACTACCATGAGAAGAACTACCAAATACGATACCATTCCAAATTCTTTATTTATAGAGAACAGAAAGAAATTTGCTGCGCAGTTAAAACCCAATAGCATTGCCATTTTTCATGCTAACGATGAGCATCCATGGAATGGCGATGCGACGCATATTTTTAAGCAAAATTCTGACTTGTTTTGGCTGAGTGGCGTAGACCAAGAAGATACTATTTTGGTAATAGCGCCAGATTGTGTAGTACCAGAATACCGCGAAGCACTTTTTATTAAGCGAACCAGCGATATGATGGTAGTTTGGAACGGACATAAACTTACTTTAGAAGATGCCCAAACAGTAAGCGGTGTGGCGAATGTTTTTTGGTACGATGAGTTTAAAACTAAAATTCATTCGGCTATTAATTATGCCCATCATATCTACCTTACTTTAAACGAAAACGACAGGGCGGTTATTCAAACACCTTATCAAAATTTGCGCTTTGCCCAAGAGATTAGAAATGCTTACCCATTGCACGAGTACGAGCGTGCCGCACCTATTTTGCAACGCCTACGTTCTGTAAAATCTGAGATAGAATTAGACCTCATGAAAATGGCTATTTCTATTAGCGAAAAAATGATTAAAAGGGTAGCCAAATTTGTGAAACCGGGCGTGTGGGAATATGAGATAGAGGCAGAGGTAATTCATGCGTATTTAAGCAACAGGGCACGCGGACACTCCTTCCACCCTATTGTGGCAAGCGGCGCCAACTCTTGCATTTTGCATTATGTAGACAATAACCAACAATGTAAAGATGGCGATTTGTTGTTATTGGATAGTGGCGCAGATTATGCCAACTACGCCAGTGATATGACACGTACATTGCCTATAAATGGTAAGTTTACGGCCCGTCAGAAAGCCGTATACAACGCTGTACTTAGGGTTATGAAAGCCGCCAAAGAAATGCTTAAACCAGGAACCATGTTAATGGAATATCACGTGGAAGTTGGCAAATTAATGGAGAAAGAATTGGTAGATTTAGGCTTAATAAGCATGAACGATATTGCCAAACAAAATCCGAAATGGCCTGCCTATAAAAAATATTTTATGCATGGTACCAGTCACTTTTTAGGCATAGATGTGCACGATGTAGGCATGCGCTACGAGCCAATGCAGGCTGGCAATATGTTTAGCTGCGAGCCCGGCATTTATATTCCAGAAGAAAGCATTGGCATTAGATTAGAGAATGAAATTTTAATAAGCGTCAATGGAAGCATAGACCTTATGGCTCATATTCCAATTGAAGCCGAAGAAATTGAAATGCTAATGCACGCATAAGTGATAAACACCATTTTATTTGATATGGATGGGCTCTTAGTAGACTCTGAGCCCCTCTGGAAAATAGCAGAAAAGAAAGTATTTGGCGCACTTGGGCTGAACCTAAGCGATGAATTATTAAGACAAGTAATGGGCTTCCGTTTAAACGAAGTGGTTGCCCATTGGTATGCTTATCAAGCTTGGCCTGAACCAAATTTTGAAGCAACAGAGGAAGCCATTATTCAATGTATGGAAGAACTTCTGAGCGAACAGGCTGTGGCATTGCCCGGTGTTATAGAAAGCTTAAACTATGCCCAAGAAAATGGCTATAAAATAGCATTGGCTTCCTCCTCTAGCATGCGGTTAATTGAAGTAGTAGTAAATAAATTGAACATAAAATCTTACTTTAACTTGCTTTATTCTGCCGAAAGTGAAGCCTATGGAAAACCACATCCAGGCATTTTTATCAGTGCTGCCAAACAATTAGGTTCAGACCCAAGCGAATGTTTGGTTGTAGAAGATTCTATCAATGGAGTAATTGCTGCCAAAGCGGCTAAAATGAAGTGTGTGGCAGTGCCTGAGTTAGCCAAACAATCGGATACAAAATTTTCTATTGCAGACTATGTGCTCCTCAACCTGCATGATTTCCCTGAAATTTTACGCACCTGTTAAGAAATCTCGGTACCAATACCCAGATTTTTTAACGATTCGTTCTTGCGTTTTAAAATTGATATAAATCAAGCCAAATCTTTGTTCATAGCCCTCTGCCCATTCAAAATTATCGGTAGCCGACCATACAAAATAGCCTTTTAGTTTGGGAGAAAATGGTAAAGCCTCGTGCATTTTTTCGATGTGCTTTTGGAGGTAGTTTTGGCGGTGAAAATCGTCTACTTCGCCCTGAATTACCACATCAGAAAAAGAGGCTCCATTTTCTGTTATCATAATTTTCTTCACTCCTTCATAGGCAGAAAACGACTTAATAACTTCTGCAATGGCATCTGGGTAAACCTCCCAATTCATTTTGGTATGAAATACTTTTCGCTTGTGCGCAGGCACAATTTTAGCGTTTAAATAAGGCGTAAAAAAACTATGTTTTATTAACTCACGGGTATAAACCTGCAAGCCAATAAAATCAAAATCTACTTGCATTAAAGCCTCATCTCCGGGTTGTTTAAGCGCTTCAATTTTGGCCAAAACCGGAATAGCTTTAATAGGAAAACCCATGCCTAATGAAGGCTCTATAAAAAAGCGATTGAGCAAAGCATTTACTTTTTTAGCTGCGGCAACATCTTTTACCTTATTAGAATAGGGCATATTATAAGAGCAACTAAAAGTTGAACCTACCTGCAAGTTTGGGTTCAGCCTTTTAATTAATTTACCAATGTGGCCCTGAACCAATGCCGCATGATAAGCAGCTGGTAAAAAGTTTTTCAGTCCCTTTTTCCCAGGGGCATGGTAACCTGCAAAATAACCTGCACCAGTAAAAACCAAAGGCTCATTTAAGACCATCCAATGTTTTACTTTCGACCCAAAAGCTGCAATGCAAATAGTAGCATAAGCCTCAAACCAATTTAAAATAGCGCGGTTTGTCCACCCACCTAATTCTTCTAAAGCCATGGGTAAATCCCAATGGTATAAAGTAATCCATGGTTCTATGCCATGAGATAAACAGGTATCAATAACTTGGTGGTAAAAATCTATTCCTGCTTGGTTAACAGTTCCTGTGCCTTGTGGCAAAATACGCGACCACGACAAGGAGAACCTAAAATTTGGAATGTTCAAAGATTTTAAAAGGGCAATATCTTCTTCAAATTTCTCATAAAATTGGCACGCTTCAAAAGGGGTTTGTTTCCCTTTAATCTTGCCCCTTCTGGCAAAATCATCCCAAATAGACATGGCTCTTCCTCCTTCACAAAAGGCACCTTCAGTTTGGGCAGCTGCGCTAGAAACACCCCAAATAAATCCATCGGGAAAATCGGAGGCCTGAATAGCCTCTTTTTTATTATAGTTGTTCAAACAAACCTTGATTTAAAAATTCGAGTGGTGCATCTTCTGGTAAAATGCCATGATTTTCTACTATTGCCTTAATAATATCGGCAGTTTGGTCTGGGTAATCTACTTCAATGGGATTTTCAAATTCTACCCAATGGGCTATGCTGGCCA
>JAUYMZ010000096.1 GCA_030699355.1 Bacteroidota bacterium
CTAGGGTGCGCAATGAAAAAATTGGTTTTGTATTTCAGTTTCATTATTTACTTAACGAATTTACTGTGCTTAAAAATGTGATGCTCCCGGGCGAAAAATTGGGGAAATATGGCAAACAAGAAATTGAACACCGTGCCATGGAAAAGTTGCGTATTTTGGGCATAGAAACAGAAGCCCTCAAAAAGCCAAATCAGCTCTCGGGCGGACAAAAACAGCGAGTAGCCATAGCTCGGTCGTTAATTAATGACCCCATTATTTTGATGGGCGATGAACCCACCGGAAACCTCGATAAAAAGAATGGCGAAATTGTATTTGACATCTTTAAAGAGCTTGCCGAAGTATACAAACAAACACTGCTTATTGTAACCCACGACAATGAGTTTGCCACCAAAACAGACCGCATTATAGAAATGGTAGATGGCAGCATTGTTAGTTCTTAGTCGTTGGACTTTGGCTTTTTACCAAAGACTAATACACTATAACCCGCGTGCTATACACTTGTCCTTTTTCGTTGCTTAAGTTTATAAAATACAGTCCACTCGGCAGCGTGTTCGGATTAATCTCTATTTGAGGTAAAAACACCTCCGATTCTTCAAATAAATATCCTTGAACATTATAGATAGAATACTTCAACTTTTCGCCTGAATTAGATTCAATTTTTAGAGAAGCAATTCCCTCTGCAAAAGCAGCAGAATTTAATATGTTAACACCTAAATCACCTTTACTCTGATTAGGCAAACCCGTTACCGCAAAACCTCGGGCTTCCATATTGGCTCTTAACTCTGTTAAATTACCATAATTATACAATAAACTATCGGCTTGAACCAACAAATTAACCGCTTGCTGCATACTCATATTATTGGCATAACTATAAACAGATTGCAGTAATAACCGCGTTAAAACATCTCTCCCAATATCTTCACTAATATCGTTGAGCATACTGCTCCAAATTAGAGAGCTTCTGTAAAAATCTGTGCTTAAATCTTTGGGATAGGTAGCATTTGAATTGCCATCTCTTCCCGCCCAATACTCATTAAAGCCATCCCAATTAAAAATGCGGCGCCAATTAAAATTACTTACAGCTTTAGAATGCATACAAGCCATAAAATCGCAATTAGCCTCTTCTACCGCCAAACGCTCGTTGCCATTAACGGTATTGGGTGCCAAATAAAAATTGAGGTAATGCGTGTATTCATGAATAATTACATCTGCATCTTCTGCATCGGGTACACCACCCGTTCCAAAGTACAATGCAGGGTTGCTTACAGAATATGAAAACCGAGATTGGTCTTGACCACTGTAGGCCGTTGGGTCTAAATCTATAGGCGCCATATCTGTAAAAGGCAAACCAATTTGAGCCAAATATTTTCTAAAGGTTTCTATGTGGTACAAACAGTTCATTTCCCTAAACTGACTGTTGCTTCGGTTAAAATCGAAATTGGCCGCAGTACTATTAAATACGGGTTGCACCGGCGATTCTAAATCGCGTATGGTTACATAAGGCGACCAAGGATAAAAGGTGTCATTTTGCCAAGTTAAAGTAACAAATTTATCCTTTAATTCGGCAGCTAATTCGGCGGTATTGGCTCCATTATTATTTAGATATAAGCCATTTTCTCCATATTCCTTTTGCGCGCTGGTGAGTGGGTCGGGGTTAAATACTTTGGTTCGAACCAAGGTATCTCTGCGAACATTTAAATCGAGTACTTTTTGTTGTAAAGTACTTCCATCCTTGGCAGATAAAATAAACTCTTCTACCTCGTTAAAGTCGTTCTGAATTAATTTACGTTGCGCCAATTGCCATTCATTATTCTGTTTGAACCAACACCACTGAATAGCAGGATTTGAGTGAGCTGAAGCAGGCAAATTTAAAATTGTATAGATGGGTTCAAACCCATTAAAAATGCTGAGCAAGTTTTGGTTCAAACCGATATTTACTTTGCAAGTTGCCCCATAAACGGGCAAACCTTGGTGTGTTTGCGTAAACAATAAATGGTGACCCACTTTGCTGGTGCGCATGGCGTTTAACTCAAGGTTATTTTGTGATTGAAGTAACCAAGGGGCTTCTTGCAAAATTATTTTTTTTGCTTGTACTACCGGCAAACTCTCCGATAGATTTTGTGCTTTTGCGAAGTAGGCAAAAGCACATAAAAACAACATTACATAAGCCTTATTCATATATAATTCCTAATTCAGTTATTTGGGTAAAATTTCTGCTATTTAAACCCGCCATTAGAACATCTTTTTTAGCGGGTGCTACCTCAAAGGTAATACCCTGATTTTGATTTTGCATATCAGGATAAAATTTTACACTATTTTGCTTACAAAGTCTAATAATCTCATGCTGAATTTGGAAATCGGCAGCAACAAAAATGCGGTAAAAAATATCTTTCTGAACCCAATTTGCAGCAATTAAAGCCTCGTTGGCCGCCGAACCATAAGCGTGTATTAAACCCGGAACTCCTAATAATTTTCCGCCAAAATAGCGCACAACCGCAATGCCTGTAAAACTTAACTGGACACTTTGCAAAGCACCCAAAATGGGTCGCCCAGCCGAACCCGCAGGCTCTCTATCATCTGAACTTTTAACTATTTCTGAAGACAAACCCATTACATAGGCCCAACAAACATGGGCAGCAGTATGATGTTCTTTGCGCAATTGTTGAATCCTTTGCTTACAATCGGATTCGTTATGAATAGGAAAAGCATAGGCAATAAATTTACTGCCTTTGTCTTTAAATTCGCCAGTGCATTCTTTTTCTATGGTTTTAAAAAACGCGGGTAAACTCATGCCAAGGAAATCAAAATAATGGCTGCTAAGGCTAAAATAAACCCAAGCCAATTTTTAGGGTTTAGCTTTTCATGAAAAAAAACAAGGGCCACCAAAGTAGCTGATGCCACTATGGCCATATTGTTTACAGGAAATATAAAAGTGGCTGGAAACAAGGCCAAGGTTTCTACCAGAAAGTACATACTAAAATAATTGGGTATACCCAAGAAAACACCCCATTGTAATGATTTTAAATGCGGTTTTGTACCATCCTTAAATCCTTGAAAGAGCAGCACTAAAAAGCCGAAAATAAAGGCAAAGAAAAAAGTTGCTGTTACAATATCGTCTGCGCTATATGTAGGAATATATCTTGTCTCCAGCATTTTTAACATAGCATCTATGCATCCACTACCTACAAAAACCAATACGGGCAAATACCAAATAAATTGGGTAGGAATGGATGCAGAAGCATCTTTATAGCTGATAAAATAAACGGCCATAAAAGAAACCAAGATACCTGCAATTTTTAAAAATCCTAGACTTTCACCCAAGAAAAAATAGGCTATTAAAACTGGAATTACCACGGATAATTTAGCTGCAACCATGCTGGCAGAAACGCTGATTTTTTGGGCAGTTAGGGCAATTAAATAAAAAATACTGATAAACAAAAACCCTAAAAAAAGGGTATAAATTAACCAAGGGCTTTTCCAAAAAGCACTGGTATAAAAAGGGTTCTTAACAAAAAAGCTTCCAATTATTCCACAGGTTAAGTAGTTTACCACAATGGCATGAAAAGTATGAACGCCTTTGCGTTCGAACAGTTTAAAAAAGCTCACTGTTAAGGTAGAAAATACAATGCTTAGCAGAAGAAAAATCATGAATTAAAATATTGAGATAAGAGCATGTTATCCAATTCAAATTGTTGAGCCAATTTTCCTCCAATGGCTGGAGCAGCAATGCCTTCAGAGATATGTTTAGGCGAATAAAACACCAAAGCTTCATTCCAATAGCCCGCTTCTATTAAAGCATTTAACCATTTAGCCCCTCCTTCTACAACGAGGCTCTGAACCCCAAAAGACAGAAGTTTTTGCAACATTTCTTCCATCCAATTATGGGCTACATTTACTTTAAGGTAATGCAAATTATCTATTGCTCCTTCCTTTATGGCATTTACAATAATGGTTTTTTGAGGAGCTAAAAATACTTTTTTATCTAGGGGCAATCGGAGGTTTAAATCTAACACCACTCTAATGGGCGCACGGCCACTCCAAGCCCGAGCATCTAAGGCAGGATTATCTGTTACAACAGTATGGGTAGCCACCATAATACCGTCTTCTTGTGTGCGCCATTTATGCACCAATCGTTGCACCATAAAGCCTGTAATATGGCGTTCTTCCTCAAATTTTTCGGGAGATAGTTTTAAAGAATCTGGGGCTAAAAATCCATTTCTGGTTTGAGCCCACTTTAATATTACATAAGGTTTTTGAAATTGGATGGCGTGTAAAAATCTTTTATTGAGTGCCACACAAGCAGGCTTTAAAACATCAAGAACAGTTTCTATCCCAGCCTCCTTTAAGAGGGAAATTCCTTTCCCAGAAACCAATGGATTTGGGTCGACCATACCAATAATTACCCGCTTTATTTTATGCTGAACAATTAAATCTGCGCAGGGTGGCGTTTTGCCTGTATGCGAGCAGGGCTCAAGGTTTACATACAAATCTGATTGTGCAAGTAGGCTTTTGTCTTTTACTTGGTTAATGGCATTTACCTCTGCATGTGCCGTGCCATATTTTTGATGCCAACCCTCTCCTATTATTTTTCCCTGATGCACAATTACAGCACCCACCATTGGATTGGGCGAAACCAATCCTGCTCCCAAACGGGCAAGTTCTAGGCAGCGCTGCATGTATAATTCGTGTGTGTGTATCATATCAAAAAAACGTCGGGTTTGTTTAACCCGACGTTTGTATTATGAATGGCTATTTATGATTCTTTCATAAAATCGTACCCGTAGGTAACAGGCGGAACAAAGGTTTCTTTGATGGTTCTTAAACTCACCCAACGCATTAAGTTTATCATGGCACCTGCTTTATCATTGGTACCGCTTGCACGTGCACCACCAAATGGCTGCTGACCAACC
>JAUYMZ010000111.1 GCA_030699355.1 Bacteroidota bacterium
TTGCAGGCTTATCTGAAGTAGAATGTAGAATTAAAATTACAAATTTATTGCAGCAAAGAAAAAGCTTTTATGAGCTAGCAAAAGTAAAAATAGATTTGCCTTACAATTCAACTAAAGAACTAAAAAACAGCATATTAAATCATTTAAATGCTAGTTTTTAATAGCCCTAAAACTGCCATTATATACAACTTGTTGAAAACCTGTGAATGAAATTTTTAACTTTTTTTTCGAAAACCGCTTAAAACACTTGACAATTCAAATCTCTTTGCTAAGTTTGTTAAGCAAAACCCTTAATTAATTTATATATATGAACAAACAAGACTTAATCGATTCAATGGCAAAAGCTGCCGGTGTTACTAAAGTACAAGCGCAAGCTGCTTTAGATGCTTTCATGGGCTCAACACAAACTGCCTTAAAAAAAGGTGACAAAGTTATTTTAGTTGGATTTGGTACTTTTTCGGTAACCAAGCGCGCTGCCCGTAAAGGCCGCAATCCTCAAACTGGAAAAGAAATTAACATCCCAGCAAAAAAGGTTGTGAAATTCAAAGCCGGTGCTGGTTTACAAGCTAAAGTAAAATAATTTATTTAGCATCAAAAAAAAAGCCACTTGATTTCTCAAGTGGCTTTTTTTTTGATGCTTACCCATTACAACAAATCTACCTGAACCTTTTTAGCCTTGAAGGTTACACTTACATGATTTTGTAAGGTAGTTTGCAGAGATAAGCCAATATAATCTGCTGCAACAGGAAAACTATGGTGATTCCTATCTACCAAAACGGCTACTTGAATACTTTTAACATCTTGTTGCAAAAAAGGCTGCATGGCATACATGAGGGTTCTACCTGTATTTAATACATCATCAAATAAAATAATGGCTTTGCCCTTCCAAGTTTTCGAATCCAGGCTGGTTATGGCAGAATTAAAACTTGGCTTGTCCTTGCTTAAGCTTACAATAAGCAAATGAATCTTTATTTTAGAAATAGCCATTAATTCGGTTTGAACCAATTGGGCAATATCCACACCCTGACCCTGAATGGCCGCAAAAACGAGTTCTTTCTGATCAAAATGCTTTTCAAAAATCTGATAAGCCATTCTTTTGATTATTTTTTGAACCTGAACATGCGCTAAAATTTGCGTTTTCATACTTTTAAAAACTTTTTTTGACCTTATTAAATAAGGAAATGAATACTAATTGGGTGCAATTTATGGCAAATAAATTCAAAAGGAATATATTTGAAACAAATAGACAAGAAAAAAAAATTGTTTATAAATTTTGTAAATGCGTAAAAGTTTCTATTTTTGCACTCCTAAATTTTGAGAAAAGATGAAAGAAGGTATCCACCCAAAAAACTATAGAAAAGTGGTTTTCAAAGACATGTCGAATGATTACATGTTTATTTGTCAGAGTACTGTTGACACCAAAGAAACCATTCAGTATGAAGATGGCAATGAGTATCCACTTTTTAAGTTGGATATTTCTTACAAGTCTCATCCATTCTTCACAGGTCAATCTATGTTTATTGATACGGCAGGTCGTATTGATAAATTCAAAAGACGTTATCAGAAAAAAGCTGATTAATCTATATAAAAGCCTTCACAAAAATGTGAGGGCTTTTTTTTTAGCACTTTGCGCCTTAATTTAGCACCTTAATTAGACCCACGCAACATGATGCATTATTTGTTTTACGACCCGTCAGAAATACGCGCCAACCTACTCCCATTTACCTTTACTCGTCCTGTTGCAAACTTGCGAGTTGGAATACTAACCATTGATGAAAAATGGAAAAAATACTTAGGTGAGGCAGAATATGGCTATTTAACACAAGATTATCTCCAAGAAAAATTCGTTCTGAACCAAGGCGAAAAAAATATTTTTATTAATGGAAGTATTTGCCCCACCCAAAAACTCTCCCAAGAAATTAAAGACCTTCAACTCGGGGAAGCATTAATAGCAAAAGGACAACTTATTGCAGTTTGTTTGCCTTCCAAAACCACTTTCTCGGAGGATATTTCGCAATACCAATGCAAAGAAAGTAGTGCTACTCAATTTATTCAAATTGAATTTACCTACCATATTTTCTCTAAAAACGGAGAAGCCATTGAAGCTGATTTTGAATTACTTACCGCCGGAAGAAAATCTCAAGAAATTCCTGCAGGTAACCAATGGGTTCAGCCAGAAAAAATATTTATAGAAGAAGGTGCCAAGGTATCTTTTTCTATTTTAAATGCAGCAACCGGACCTATTTACATTGGTAAAAATGCCGAAATTATGGAAGGCTGTAAAATTCGAGGTCCGTTTGCCATGTGCGAAGACTCAGGACTAAAAATGGACGCCAAAATTTATGGTCCTACCACGGTTGGCCCACATTGCAAGGTGGGCGGCGAGGTAAACAATGTTGTTTTTTATGCCTACAGTAATAAAGGGCACGATGGATTTGTAGGTAATGCCGTAATTGGAGAATGGGTAAATATGGGTGCCGATACCAATAATTCTAACCTCAAAAACACCTACGATGAGGTAAAATTGTGGAGCTACCGCAGCAACAAATTTGAAAAAACAGGCTTAACTTTCTGCGGATTAATGATGGCAGATCATGCTAAATGTGGCATTAATACCATGTTTAATACAGGCACAGTAGTTGGAGTGGGTGCTAATATTTTTGGAGCAGGATTTCCGCGTAATTTTATTCCAAGTTTTAGTTGGGGTGGAGCGCAAGGCTTTGAAACCTTTGTTTTAAATAAATTTTTTAAAACAGCAGAAGCCGTTTGTAAAAGAAGAAATATTGAATTGAGTGAGATAGATAGAAATATTTTAAAACACATTTTTGAACAAAGTAAAACTTACCGCTTTTGGGAGCAGCAAGCTGTAACCGAAGCAAAATAATAGCAAAATGAGAAAGAAAATTATCGCAGGAAACTGGAAAATGAACAAGACCTTAGAAGAAGGTATGGGACTTGTTTCTGAAATTAGCAACATGTTGAAGGATGAATACAAAGGCAGTGCAAAAGCACTTATTATTCCTCCCTTTATTCATTTAAATGCCCTTGGTAAATTAATGGCAGATAACAGCAAATTAGGCCTAGGCGCTCAGAACTGTAGCAATCATAAAAGTGGTGCATATACAGGAGAAGTGAGCACAGAAATGCTTAAAAGTGTGGGTTGCGAATATGTAATTATTGGACATAGTGAACGCAGAGAATATTTTAACGAACACAATGCTTGGTTGGCTCAAAAAGTAGATGCTGCTTTAGCTTCTGGCCTAACTCCTATTTATTGCTGCGGAGAAACCTTGGCAGAAAGAGAAGGAAACAAACATTTTGAGGTATTAGAAACCCAAGTTTCTGAAGGATTATTTCACCTAAGTGCAAGCGATATGGAACAAGTAGTTATTGCGTATGAACCTGTTTGGGCCATTGGCACCGGAAAAACAGCTAGCACCGCTCAAGCACAAGAAATACACGCGTTTATTCGTGGCTTAATTGCTGCAAAATATGGCGCAGATTTGGCACAAAATATTACCATCCAATACGGTGGAAGTGTGAAGCCAGAGAATGCGGCAGAATTATTTGCCGCAGCAGATATTGATGGCGCATTAGTAGGTGGCGCTGCCTTGCAAAGCAGAAGCTTTGTTGATATTATTAAAGCTATGGCCTAAATTTTAAATTAATTTTACTTTAGCAGAAGATTATCCTTTTGCTAAAGTAAAATAATCCTGCGCTTTTCATAATTCATTTGTATTTTGCCCGTTCAATTAGGTACAAAACCAAGTTTGGTTTTCCTAATCATGGAAAGTATAAAGTATGAAAAGAATTTTTGCCATCTTAAGCCTTAGCATTTGGGCCTCGGTATCTGTATATGCTCAAAGACCCAACAGTTTCTCGTTTGACCCAAACGTATTTATTAACGAAATTGAGGGTTATCTAAATTCTGCCACCAAAAAGGAAGTAAAAGATTTAGGGGAAGAATTTTCGGGTCACTACCGAAGTGGAAAATTTACAGCCCAACAAAAAACACAAATCATTAAACAAAGCAACGACATGCTAAATGCCGGTTGCCAACTTAGTCCAGATTTTGAAGGATACCTGCAAACCATCAATGCGCTGGTGAATAATAATTATCTCACCAAATTTGATGGTTGGCATAAAACTTTAGCAGCCGCACTCAAGAAAAGCAAAGATGATTTTCAAAAATTCTTATTGGTTTCGAAAAATGTTTTTTCGGAAAATAAAATACTAGTTTTAGGCGGATATACTTGGATGAGTACTACCTCGGATGCTGAACTAATAATTGAAAAGGAACCTCTCTTTTACTTTAAAAAACTTGATTTAATTTGCCACACGCCAGGCGATACTTTTGAATTATACAATACCAGCGGAAAGTTTTACCCTAGCAAAAATTTATGGGTTGGCAAAGGTGGTAAAATCGATTGGACGCGTGTAGGTTTAGATTCTAACAGGGTTTATGCTACCATTAAAAACTACCGCATAGATTTAAACAATGGAGAACTCATTGCAGATTCGAGTAGCTTTTATAATCTAGATATTTCTGGCAAACCCATGTTGGGAAAAGTTACGGACAGGCCAATGGGAAAATCTCAAGGAGAGAAAAGCATTTACCCCCAATTTGAAGGCTATTTTACAACCTTCACGGGAGCCAGTTATGGTAAAGCTAAATTTAAAGGTGGATTTGGCATGCGTGGTGCTTTGGTTATTGGTCGTGGAAGCGAGAAACAAAAGGCAGAATTATGGTTTACTTTTAAGAGTAAGCCTTTTATGAAGATTCAATCGCCAGAGTTTTTTGTACGCGAAAATAAAATATCAGTAGAAAAGGCTGAGGTAACTATTTATTTGGATAAAGACTCTATCTATCACCCTCAATTGGCCTTTAATTATTTAATAGATAAAGACAAACTTACCTTATACCGCGACAATAAAATGGGAATTTCATCGGCCCCATTTATGGATAATTACCACAACGTAGAATTTTTTGTAGACCAAATAAGTTGGGATTTAAACAGTCCGAAAATTGAACTAGACAACCTTTCTGGTGATGTACCCGCCATTTTTGAATCGATAAATTATTTTAGGGATATTAATTATGAAAGGTTAGGTTCAGTGCTATCCTACCACCCTTTGCAAAGGATTAAGAAATACTGTGAAGACAGAAAAATTACCAGCTTTGATATAGAAACCTATCGCAATACATTTAAAAGTAATTTAAGCGAAATGCGCACACAAATGATAGACCTCAACGATAAAGGGTTTATTAATTTTGATGCAGCCAATAACATGATTTATGTAAAGCGCAAATTAATAGATTATGTAAATGCCCATAATGGCCGAACCGATTATGATGCTATCTTATTTAAATCAATCATAAGTGGTTTACCTAATGCCCACATCAGTTTAATTAATAATGATTTGGTGGTTCAAGGCGTACCTAAATTTTTCTTTAGCGACTCCCAAAATGTTTACATTTTACCCAGAGAGCAAGTAATTACCATGAAGAAAAACCGAAACATGGATTTTTCTGGTAAACTACGTGCGGGTATGGCCGATTTTTATGGAAGTAATTTTGCTTTCGACTACAATAATTTTAGGATTAGACTAAACAATGTAGATTCACTTAAATTCTTATATCCAGATGATTCTGTAGGTATGATGCGTCATGTGAAAAGTGTTATTCAGAACATTTATGGAACCTTAGAAATAGACCAACCTTATAATAAATCTGGTAGAAGAAAATATCCTAAATACCCTGTTTTTACCTCTGAAGTAGGGTCCCAGGTTTATTATGATTATCCAACAACCATGAAGGGAACCTACGATAGAAACAGGTTTTACTTTAATGTAGATCCATTTGTTTTGGATAGTTTGGCCG
>JAUYMZ010000113.1 GCA_030699355.1 Bacteroidota bacterium
CAAGTTTACTTGATCCTTTATAAGCACTTATATTTATTTTTTTTGTTACAAAACTATCTATTCTTTGGGCAATGGTTTTAACATTACTAGGCTCAAATTTATTGTTACGATTACCATTACAAGAATTTAATAATACAATAAAAAAAATAAAAAAAAGCAAATTGCAATTCTGTATAAAATATTTCATGTTTTTATATGTAAATAAAAAAAGGGCAATTTTCGAAGGCTTTACAAATCTCCTTGGAATATAAATTTGCCAATGGATTATCCCCAATAGAAGGAAAAAACTTCACAAAAGAATACTTATTAAAAGCGGGAATTATAAATCCCTTTTTAAATGCTTCATTTCCCGAGAAATAAGATAATGCGATAATGAATTGTCTTGTTTCTGGTAAAATCAAATCAAACCATTCTGGTTTATTTGTATTAAAGCCTATTCTTTTTTGTAATAATTGGTTGCTAGATTTTGGATCTCCTTCAACTAGTATTCCATCAACAATTCTTGCTCCTTCCCCATCACCATCGCCATTGTCTTCCATGCCTTGATACGGAATCACAGATGAATCATTATCACTAGGTATTAAACGGGGTCTATGACTCATTAGCGAATATAACTCATTAGACCCTGAAAATATATTATTAATTATCATTCCAAATCCATGTGTAAATTTTTCATGTGCTAGAATCCAACCAAAATCGGTTTCACCATTGTTATACTTTTCTGGATGGCCTTCGTAATAAGATTCAAATGTATTTTTGATTGTTTCAAACCCTAAATGTATTGAAACAAATTTTGATGTTAATTTTTGTTTCAATTTGGAATCAAAAAAGGTTGGTAACGTTATTGATTCAGGTTCATTTATATTAATAGTAAAACCAGGAATACCACTACCCCGATAAGTCTGTTTAAGAACAAATACTATTATATCTGTAAATGGATTCATAATTAATTTATTGTTGTCAATTTCTTTATGAAAATCTGAAACAAATTTATATTCAAAATATTCAAATATATCAATCTTGTTAACGATATCATAAACCTTACAATTCTTTGTAAAAAGTTTTAACTCATTTATTGTATAATTTCCATATTGAGAGTGATCACTTCTGCAATTCATAATAAATATTCTAAGTTTAGCGGGAGTAATTTGAGAATTGTAGCTAGTATTTCTTATATCACTTAAACTAAGTATTTCATTACTAAAATAATTTTTTGAACTATATATTGCCATTTGTGTATTGTTTGAGGTTAACGTTAAATGTTACAATTGAAACAGAAGTTCCGCTTAATTTATATCCTTTCAGTATCAAATCAAAAACTGTATAATTATTTCCATCAGCATCAACCAAGTTTTGTTTGTTATCAATAGTAATCCAAACTGGGTACTTTGTTGTAAAATTACTTGTATTAACCGCAGTTGTTACTAGTGCGCTCCATTCTGATATAATAAATCCAATTCCTAACAAATGCTTTAATTCTGCCTTGTTAAAGGGTTGGCTAAATCCTATATAATTTTCTTGATAAAAAATCACATCCACATCTCCTTCACTTGTGTTTACTTCTGTTTTTGTTAGGTCAGCTGTTTCTGTATTTTCTCCAAGTTTTTTTAAATAATTATCATTGGTTTTATCTGCCACTATTCTTAATGTGTCTCTAGTTTTGTTATTTTCAAAGTTTAAATAATTAACTGGGCTAGCAAATAAAGTAACATTACTTGCATCAAATGAAGTGCCTAAGTTAAAAGTTGCATCAATACCTTCGGAGTTTGTGTTATCAATATAAATTTCTTCTTCAAATACTTTGGTTGTTAGGTTTAAGGTATTGCTATCAAAATTCATTCTTGTATTAAAAATGGCATCAATATTATCACTTCTCCTAATTTGTGTAGGTATAATTGTAGGTAAAGTTGCAGTGCTTTTACGTTTACAATGTTTAATTTTTATAAAACT
>JAUYMZ010000118.1 GCA_030699355.1 Bacteroidota bacterium
CAAGTCTCGGGCGATAAAGCCTCCATTAAATACCAAATACCGGGCTGTTTAACGGGTATGAGCCAATCTCCAGGTTTAATTTCGATTTTCAGGTCGGCTTCCCGGCAAGCAATATTTTGATGTACAAAATGTCCTTCATAAGGTTGTTTGGCATAGCTTATCTGGTCTATATATTTAGCTTTTACTTCCCAAAGTTGCGCATTATCTAGCTGCAAATGCTGAATTTTATTGGCCTTTAGGCGTTCAATTACTTCTTGCCACTCTTGTTTTACAACAAAATATTGAGGAATGTTTAAGCCAATTTTGGCCTGAGCCGAATCATAAAATGGAATAAGTTTCGTGTAGGTTTTTTTGCGGTTATAAAAGTGACGCTCGTAATTGCCCAACTCGCTCGGAAGTTTTTCTAAGGTATATCCTTTAAATGGCAGGGGAGTAAAGGTGCTTTTAGATACTTCAAAATTACTTTTGTATAAGCTTTGGCTTAGCATCCAGTTTAACTGTTTTTCTTTGGTTCGAACCAATTCTGATGCGTTTTGTTGGGCAAACTGCAAGAAACTTTCGAAGAGTAAATAGGTAGCTTTTACCCTATCTGGATAAGGTTTTAGCATGTGCGTTTCTGCCACAAATCCCAAGCAGCCAAACAAGGCTGCATACCCTGTAGAATATTTCGGACCTTCTACAAAAACTTCGTAACCTGCTTCATCCGGAGATTTTCCAAAAACCGTAACGTAAGGCGCCATTTCCATCCCTTTCTTTTTCATATTGCTATACAAAAACGGATTCATTTTACCATACATAAAATCGGCAGCGGGGCCGCCCAGTTTTTGTTTCTGACTGCTAATTAATGTCATGGTATACTGGTAATCTGCCCCATTAGAAGTGTGGGTATCTAAAAAAATATGCGGTTGCCATTCTTGAAAGATGGAGTAAAAAACGAAGGTATTTTTGGTATCTGCTTTTATGAAGTCTCGGTTCAGGTCTAAATTATTGGCGCTGGCCCTAAAGCCTTTTTCTAAAGGTCCATTTTGGTTGGCACGGGTATATTGTTTGCGGTTTATCATGCCATCTACATTATAGCAAGGTATAATAAGCAAGGTAAGGCTATCTGGAATTAGATTTGGATTTTTTAGAAAAGCTTCAAGCATAAGTAGCGAAGCATCTATCCCCTCGGTTTCGCCCGGGTGTATGCCATTCATTATAAGCATTACAGGATTTTTGCTTTCGAAAGACTTAAATTTTTTCTGTTTATTAATAATCAGCAGGTGAATCATATTTCCTGCATTAGATAAACCAGCTTTATTTAGTTGCATAAAGTCAGACTGGCTGGCTATTTTTTCATATTGCTGAACCAAATCTGCATAGCTGGGTGTGATATCTTTGGCAAAAACGGGTTTAGGTAATTGCGAAAAAAGAAATTGTGGAAAAAATAATAGGGCTAAAAAAACAAGACAGCGAAAATATAGGTTCATGTAAAAATAATTTGCTGGCAATTTGAGCTATTTTTTGGGTCAAAAAAAGAAATATTTTCAAAAGCTTTGGGCTGAACCAAGGCATAAATAGGGGATAAAAGGCGATGGTTAAAAAAAAAGTAGAAGAGTAAATTGCTGAAAAGCAGAAAGGAAATAAAAAAATAAAAGAACTTTTTAAGAAATATTTGTGTAATTAAAACTGCCGCTTACTTTTGCACCACTGTTACGCTTCAAAGTTCTCTTTAAATATTTTTTTTGCTTCATACTTGTAAACATCCTGCAAAACATTACATTTGCAGTCCTTTAAGAAAAGAAAGGCAAATGTATTTAAAGTTCTTTGCAGGTTAAAATTCAGAAAATAAGCGATTTAGCTTAAAACTGAATATTTTATTGGACATAAACGTCGAAGGAATTTAATTGGGTCAATCCAAATAAATGCCACTTTAGCTCAGCTGGTAGAGCAACTGATTTGTAATCAGTAGGTCGCTGGTTCGATTCCGGCAAGTGGCTCTGTTTTAATTTAAACTCAACTTTTAGTTGGGTTTAGATTAAGCAAGGGGAGATTCCAGAGCGGCCAAATGGGACGGACTGTAAATCCGTTGTCTACGACTTCGAAGGTTCGAATCCTTCTCTCCCCACCAAATTCGTTTGAAAGCGAATGGGCGTTTATGTCAACAAATAAAAGCGAGAGTAGCTCAGTTGGTAGAGCGACAGCCTTCCAAGCTGTAGGTCGCGGGTTCGAGCCTCGTCTCTCGCTCACTATAAGTGAGCAAGTAACAGATTTCCATTCTTTTATTCATCACTTTTACGGATTGCAGGTTATTGAAAAATGGCTTGCAATACGCCTTTGTAGCTCAGTGGTAGAGCACTTCCTTGGTAAGGAAGAGGTCGGCAGTTCGATTCTGCTCAACGGCTCAAATAAAAACTAAAACTTAAAATATAAAACACAATGGCTAAAGAAAAATTTGACCGCAGTAAACCACACGTTAACATCGGTACAATTGGTCACGTTGACCACGGAAAAACTACTTTGACTGCCGCTATCACTAAGGTATTAGCTGATGCAGGTTTGTCAGAAGCTCGTTCATTTGATTCAATCGACTCAGCTCCTGAAGAAAAAGAACGTGGTATTACAATTAACACCGCACACGTTGAGTATTCAACTGCAAACCGTCACTACGCACACGTAGATTGCCCGGGTCACGCGGATTATGTTAAGAACATGGTTACTGGTGCTGCCCAAATGGATGGTGCTATCTTAGTGGTAGCTTCTACTGATGGTCCAATGCCACAAACTCGTGAGCATATCTTATTAGCTCGTCAGGTAGGTGTACCTAGAATCGTTGTTTTCATGAACAAAGTTGACATGGTAGATGATCCTGAATTGTTAGAGATTGTTGAAATGGAAATCCGTGATTTGTTAAACAAATATGAGTTCCCTGGTGATGAAATTCCAGTTATTCAAGGTTCTGCCTTAGGTGGTTTGAACGGAGATGCTACTTGGGTTGCTAAGATTATGGACTTAATGAATGCAGTAGATTCATACATTCCAGTTCCACCTCGTGCAACTGAATTGCCTTTCTTAATGCCAATCGAAGACGTATTCTCAATTACTGGTCGTGGTACTGTTGCTACTGGTCGTATTGAGCGTGGTGTAATCAACTCTTCAGAGCAAGTTGATATCATTGGTTTAGGTGCTGAAAAATTATCTTCAGTAGTAACTGGTGTTGAGATGTTCCGTAAGATTCTTGATAGAGGTGAAGCTGGTGATAACGTAGGTTTATTATTACGTGGTGTAGACAAAAACCAAATCCGTAGAGGAATGGTAATTTGTAAGCCAGGTTCTGTATTACCTCACACTAAATTCAAAGCTGAAATCTACGTATTAAGCAAAGAAGAAGGTGGACGTCATACTCCATTCTTTAACAAATATCGTCCACAGTTTTATTTCCGTACCACAGACGTTACTGGCGAGTGTCAGTTAGCTGAAGGTGTAGAAATGGTAATGCCTGGTGATAACGTTACAATTACAGTTGAGTTAATCGCTCCAATTGCAATGGAAAAGAACTTACGTTTCGCTATCCGTGAAGGTGGTAGAACAGTAGGTGCTGGACAGGTAACTGAAATTTTAGCATAATATAATAATTAAACGATTGCAAGTGTTGGTTAGCACGCTAGCCAACATTTGCTGTCTATACGGGAATAGTTCAATGGTAGAATGTCGGTCTCCAAAACCGCTGATCAGGGTTCGAATCCTTGTTCCCGTGCCAAGAAAAAAATATGAACAAGTTTAGAGAATATATCAAATTATCGTACGATGAGTTGATGAACAAGGTTTCATGGCCTAGCTGGGAAGACTTGCAAGAAAGCACCATTATAGTGATGGTAGCTTCATTAATCATCGCATTATTAATTGGTGTAATAGATTTAGCGAGCAGTACCTCGTTAGGCCTTTTTTACCAATTATTCCAAAGCTAAGATTGAATCATGACAGAACAAGGAACTGAACAATTTAAATGGTATGTGGTGCGTGCTGTTACCGGACAAGAAAAGAAGGTAAAGGCACAGCTTGAGGTAGAGCTTGAGAGGGCTAAACTGAAGGTGCAGGTTCCTCAGATTTTAATTCCTACTGAAAAGATTTATCAGGTTAAAAATGGTAAAAAAACCAGTAAGGAAAAGGCTTATTTGCCTGGTTATATTTTAATCAACGCAGATATCTCGGGTGAGGTTGGACATATCATTACGTCTGTAAATGGCGTAGTAGGATTTTTAGGTGGTAAGGCAACGCCTACCGCATTAAGACCATCAGAAGTGAGCAGAATTCTTGGTAATGTAGATGATATCTCAGAACAAGGAGAAACCATGG
>JAUYMZ010000148.1 GCA_030699355.1 Bacteroidota bacterium
AGGCAGCGAAGCTGCCTCCAAGCCCCCGGCCTGCTAGATCTAAAATATTGTCATCCTGAGCGTAACGCAGTGGAGCGAAGGACCTCTTTGTATGAAGTAAGATTTCCCCGGACAGCAATAATTAAAAATTACGAATTTCTCAAGACTTAACACTTAAAACTTAACACTTAAAACTAAAATAAATATGACAACAAAATGGACAATTGACCCGATGCATTCGGAGGTTGAATTTAAAGTAAAACACTTAATGATTAGTACCGTAACTGGTAAATTTGGAACATTTACTGCGAGTGCGGAGGCAGATGCGGAAGATTTTTCGGATGCTAAGATTAGCTTTAGTGCAGATATTAATAGCATTAATACAGGCAACGAGCAAAGAGATGGACATTTAAAAAGCGATGATTTCTTCAATGCTGAGCAGTTTCCTACCTTAAATTTTGTTTCTACTGGCATAAGTAAAGGTGCCAACGGAATGATTTTATCTGGCGATTTAACCATTAGAGATGTAACCAAAACTATTTCTATGCAAGTAGAATTTAATGGTACAATGGTCGACCCTTATGGAAATCACAAAGCTGGATTTGAGTTAACAGGAATTATCAACAGAAAAGATTTCAACTTAAAATGGTCGGCTACAACAGAAGCGGGTGGTATTGTGGTAAGTGATGAAGTAAAGTTGATTTGTAACATACAAATGGCTAAAATTGTTGCATGATACATGCCACAATCGTAACGTATAAAAACAC
This sequence comes from Bacteroidota bacterium, assembly GCA_030699355.1. GTDB lineage: Bacteria > Bacteroidota > Bacteroidia > UKL13-3 > UKL13-3 > B1. Next base: position 747 of record JAUYMZ010000148.1, read on the forward strand.
TTTAAGGGCAGCTTTTCGCGGCTCATTAATTGCCTCAGGAATAAATATAGCTTGGCTTTTTAGCTTAGAATTTTTGTTAAACATAAGTGGCTTGCCCAAGGGATTTCCTTTGGCGGTGGTATTATCAACCATTATTCCACTTCTGTTAGGTTCGGTTTTATACGTTGTATTTGTAAAGAATTTTTTAAAGGGTGAGGTCATGTTTCTGCTATTAGCAGCAGGCTTCGCCCTTTTAAGCTTATTTCCTTCGTTTGAGCCTATCTTGCCTGATGGCAATCCTGCCCCCGCAAATTTTGCATTGCTAACAGTACCCATGCATTTTTTTGCTGCGGTAATTGGGGTGTTTTACATCATCCATAAACGTTAATTTTTTTATTTGGTTCGAACCAAACCCTTTTGCTATGAAACGATTATTTTTTATTATTTTTCTATCCTTAAGTTTACACATGCAAGCCAACAATATGCAAGCTAAAGATACTATTTATTATGTGTTCGACCCAATGTGTGGTTGGTGTTTTGGTTTTTCTGGCGTTATAAAACAAGCGGCCAAAGATTATCAGAATGATTTTGAATTTGTAGCCATCAGTGGCGGAATGGTGGTAGGCGAACGGGAAGGTCCAATTGGCGATTTTGCCGATTATATTTTGGGCGCATACAAGCGAGTAGAAGATATGGCAGGTGTAAAATTTGGAGAGCCATATTTGGCTCAGCTTAAAACAAAAACCTTGTATTCTTCTTCGGTGGTTCCTTCTATTGCCTTGGCTGTTTTTAGGGAGTTTTTACCTTCCAGAACAATTGAATTTGCTGGCAGTTTGCAAGATGCCATGTTTGTGCACGGCAAAGATTTAAGGGATGATTCTGTATACGTAGAAATGGTAAAACCTTACGGAATAGACCCTAAAATATTTATCGAAAAATTGCATTTGGCCACTTATAAAGAAAAGGCATTTGAAGGCTTTCAACAATCGGCTAATTTTGGGGTTCAGGGCTTTCCGGCCGTTTTAGGAAACCGCAAGGGCAAATACTATAATTTAACCAATGGGTACACCAGCAAAAAAGAATTATATGCTGTTTTAGATAAGTTAAAAACTTTGTAACATGGATCGGAAATCGTTTTTAAAATCGGGTTTATTATTACCATTTATAGATATGAATTTAAGTGAGTTTGAAGAAAACATTTTGGGAAGCGATGCTAAGTCTGATTTAATGCCAGCTTTGTTTGTGGGGCATGGGAGTCCGATGAACGCCATTATACCCAATGAGTTTAACAAAAAGTGGCGCGAAATAGGGGATAAACTACCGAGGCCAAAGGCCATTTTGTGCATTTCTGCCCATTGGGAAACCCGCGGTACTAAGGTTACTGCCATGACTAATCCAAAAACCATTCACGATTTTGGAGGCTTTCCACAAAAGTTATTTGATACACAATACCCAGCACCAGGCTCGCCTTATTATGCCCAACAAGTGGTAGATGCCATGAAAGAGGTACATGTAGGCAAAGATTATGAATGGGGCTTAGACCATGGCTGTTGGAGTGTGCTGAACCCAATGTTTCCCAAAGCCGATATTCCTACCTTTCAGTTGAGTTTAGATTATTTAGCCAAACCAGAAGACCATTTTAAGATTGGCCTTAAGCTAAAGGCATTGCGCAGCAAAGGCGTGCTTATTTTGGGTAGTGGTAATATTGTGCACAATTTGGGTAGAATGGACGCCACTAATAAACCGCACGATTGGGCCATTGCCTTTGATGCCCTTGTGAAAGAGAAAATTGAGTCTGAAAATTTTGCGAGCTTGGTTGGCTATAAAGGTTTGGGCAACAGTGCCTCTATGTCGATACCCACACCCGAGCATTATTTGCCATTGCTGTATGTGTTGGCGGCAAAAGATAAAAGCGACGACCTGTTCTTTTTTAACGAATCGATAGATTTGGGCTCGATTTCTATGCGTAGCATTTATTTTGGTTCCTAGCCTGTTTTTAAACAATCGTGCATAAGTATGCGTTAATAAAAACGTAGCCAATAATATTTTTGTCACGTGTACGCCATAGTCGATATTGAAACAACCGGTGGTCATGCCACGCAAAACAGAATCACGGAGATTTCTATCTTTGTGCATAATGGTGTGGAGGTGATAGATCATTTTGAAACCCTCATTCACCCAGAAATGCAGATTCCGCCATACATACAGGCTTTTACAGGAATCTCCAATGAAATGGTGGCCCATGCCCCAACTTTTGCTCAAGTAGCCAATCGAATTTATGAGGTGTTGAAAGACCAAATTTTTGTGGCCCACAATGTAAATTTCGACCATAGTTTTATAAAACATCAGTTGCAAGAATGCGGCTACGATTTAAACGTTAAAAAGCTCTGCACGGTTAGGCTCAGCCGAAAAATTGTACCTGGTTATAAGAGTTACAGTTTAGGAAATATTTGCAGTTCGTTGGGCATTCACCTTCAAAATAGGCACCGTGCCGGCGGAGATGCTTTGGCTACAGTGAAGTTATTTGAGTATTTATTGGCTCAAGATACCGAAAAGCATATTACAGATTCTTTAAAAAGAGGTTCTAAAGAGCAAGTTTTGCCTCCCAATGTGAGCAAAACCGATTTCGAAAAATTGCCCAAAGCACCCGGGGTTTACTACTTTGTAGACGATAAGGGCTTGGCTGTTTATGTTGGCAAAGCCAAAAATATTCGGTCTAGGGTGGGCACGCATTTTAGTGGCGAATTAAAAGGCAAGCAAAAGCAAAATTTTATGCGCGAGGTGCATGGGTTCAGCCATACTGCTACAGGAAATGAACTCTTGGCTGTGTTGCTAGAAAGTCATGAAATAAAGCGTTTGTGGCCTGATGAGAACAGGTCGCAAAAGCGTGTGCAGCAAATTTTTGGCTTATACGATTATTTGGATCAAAACAACAAGATACGTTTTGGCATAGACAAGGTAAGGAAAGATAGCAAACCTTTGCTCACTTTTAGCACACATGCCGCTGCATTGCAATACTTAAATACGTTGATTGATAATTTTGGTTTGTGTCCTAAATTATGCAATAGCCAAACCAACAAAGCAGATTGTATACACGTGCAACACGAAATTTGCGATGGGTATTGTTTGGTGGCCGAAAACGCTGCGGCCTACAATGCCAAAGCTCAAACATTTTTTGATGAGTTAATGGCCGATAAGAAGATTCACTATATTTTGGGCAAAGGCAGAAACTACAAAGAGCAATGTGTTATTTTGTACGAACCCAACACGTTTGTGGCCTATACTTTTGTGGGCATTAACGAAAAAATAGATTTTGATTTGGTAAAAGAACTGGCCATTTCTTTAAAGATAAATCCGTTTATGGAATCAGTATTAGGGCAGGTAGTAAGTGGCGAAAAGAGCAAAGGATACAAGGTTTTTACCCAGTTAAAAATGGCTGTTTTATAGGTCTGAACCAATAGTATTTCCGCGCAAAAAACTTTCGATATCCATGCGTTTTTTCGATTCCATTTGCACATCTAGCAAATACACAAAGCCATCTAAACAGGATACTTTTAAATAACTTTTTTGGTCGCATATGATTTGGCCGGGTTCTCCTGCAGGAGTGTTTGGTTCAAACCGAGCTTTAAATACTTTTACTTGTTTGCTGCCCAAAATAAAATAAGCGCTAGGGTATGGGTTCATGCCTCTAATGAGGTTAATTATTTTTTCTCCGCTTTGAGCCCAATGAATAAGGCAATGGTTTTTGAAAATTTTAGGAGCTATTTTCTCGCTACCTGCTGCTTGGGGATTGCCTTGGGTTTTGCCTTCTTTAATAAGCTGCAAAGATTGCAACATTACTTCTGCTCCCAAATGCATAAGGGTATCATGCAGCTCGCCGGCGGTGGTGTTTGAACCAATTTCGCAGGCAGCACTTAATAAGATATCGCCGGTATCTATTTCGTGTTTTAAGAAAAAAGTACTCACGCCGCTTACTGTTTCGCCGTTGATAATGGCCCAATTAATTGGGGCTGCACCGCGGTAATCTGGCAAGAGAGAGGCATGTAAATTAATGGTTCCCAAAGGCGGCATATTCCAAACTATTTCGGGCAGCATTCTAAAGGCAATTACTACTTGGAGGTCTGCCTTAAAACTGCGCAATTCCTCAATAAACTCAGGATTGCGCAGTTTTTCTGGCTGCAATACCGGAATATTCTGCGATACCGCGTATTGCTTAACAGGAGATTGCTGCAATTTCATTCCTCTACCCGCAGGTTTATCTGGCATGGTAACAACAGCCACCACATTGTGTTTTGCCTTTACCATGGCCCTCAACGAAGCCACTGCAAAATCTGGTGTTCCTAGGAATATGATGCGCATTTTGAATTATGAATTATGAATTATGAAGTATGAATTATGAATGGAGGCCATTGTTAATTATGAATATTATAAACTTTCTTCTTTCTTTCATAATTCATAATTCATACTTCATAATTTACATTTGAAGTTCCTTCATCAAATTATGGGCTTTGGCTACTTTTTGAACGGTCCATAACACGTAACGGATATCTACGGCTACGCTGCGGCTGTAGGCTTCGTTCCAGGCGTAATCGTTGATGGTGGCGGTGTAGGCCCTATCAAAATTAACACCTACTAGGTCGCCGTTTTCATCTAAAACCGGACTACCACTGTTTCCACCGGTGGTATCTAGGTTGTATAAAAAGTTTACTGGTAAGTCTTGCAATTCTGGGTGCATAAAATTGCCCAAATCTTTGGCTGCGTATAAGTCTTTTATGATTTGCAGCAATTCAAAATCTTTGCCATCTTCCTTTTCAATTACGCCTGCTAAGGTGGTAAACGGTTTGTTGTATTCGCCATCGTTAGGGTAATAGCCACGCACATATCCATAAGTAAAACGCAAGGTGCCGTTGGCATCTGGAATAAATTGTTTTTGTTTAAAGGCATTCTTGGCATCGGCATAGCGCGCCAATAAGCCATTCATTTTGCCATCGCGTATGCGGTCGAGTGCATCAAAAGTATTGGCTTCCACATTTATGTTGCTTGCTAAAGCAGTAAGGCCATCTTTTATCTTGCTGAACCCATCGCCGCTATCAGCTAATATTTTTAGCATATAGGTTTTATCGGATAGCTTCGATTTAGCAAAGATTTGGTTTAAGTATTTTCTTTGGGCTACTTCTGTTGGGTATTTTTTGTAGAACTCTTCCACTGCGGCCACTTTATTTTGGGCGTTAAAATTACGCGCATCGGCAAACATTTTTAAGATGCCATCTATTTCAAAAGCAGGATCCATTTGTCCGTATAGGCGGGCAAAAATAGCTTTAAGCTTAGGTACTTGGGTACTCAAAAACTGTTGTTTATCTGCTTTATTCGTTATAGGTAGGTAGCTTGCTTTGTAATTATCTACGGCAGCAGCCATTTGCAAAGTGGGCGAAACACTATAAATATAATCAAAGAAAAGGTTGCGCGGAGCTTGGGCAATAACTTCTTGGTAGAGACTATTTATGTTTGGTACCACCTCCCCAAATTCAGCTTTTAGTTTTGGATCAGACAGAATAAATTTTTGCATTTCTTGTTCTTCTGCGTATTTCTTTTGGGTTAGACCAACTCTTCTAAACCCTTGTAATTTGCCTTTGTAGTTTTTGGTAACATTGGCCAATGATTTAATTTTTCCGGCATATTTTATTTGGAGACTGTCGCTGTTTTTGCCCATTTCTTCCATTTTATTTATTTGCCAATCATATAGGTTGCTTACATATTTAAGCATGTGTTCTTCGTGGTATTGGTAAAAGGCTGCTGGCTGGTTTCTGAAGGTTCTGCCTGGGTAGCCTAAAATAAAAACAAAATCATTGTCTTTAATGCCTTTGGTATTTATTTTCAAGAATTTTTTAGGCTTAAAAGGCACGTTGTTCGGACTGTATTCTGCGGCAGAGCCATCTGGGGCAACGTAGGCTCTTAAGAAGGCAAAATCGCCACTATGACGTGGCCAAACCCAATTGTCTTTTTCTCCGCCATACTCGCCAATGCTGCGCGCAGGCACATACACAATACGGACATCTTTTAACATTTGATACCTGAATAAAACATAGGTTTTGCCCGTAAACATTTCGGAGATTTCGCATTGTAAACCTTTGTTTATTTTGTTTTCTTCATCGGTGATTTTTTTGATGTTGTTAGCAATTATTTTTAGACGCTCAACTGGGTCGTTGGTACTCTGGGTTCCCATTAACACTTCGCTCGACACATCGCTGTAGCTTGCAGTAATTTTGCAAACTAAACCCTTGGCTTGCGCTTCTTGTTCGGCGGTATTGGCTAAAAAACCATCGCGCATATAATTATTTTGAACCGTGCTCATGGCCACTACAAACCCAAAAGCACAATGGTGATTGGTTACAATTAATCCATCATTGGATACAAAAGAGCCTGTGCAACCGCCCACACGCACAATGGCATCGATGGTACTTACACCGCTTGGATTGTATAAATCAATGGGAGCCATTTTAAGACCTGCTTTTTTGAGGTCGATATTTTTCATTTCAGAAAGCGGAAACATGCCTTCATCTGCTTTGTGGCTTTGAAAGAAAAAGCCAACCCCAAGCATAATAGCCGTAAAAAGTAATTTTTTCATACGCCGCGAATGTAGGAAAAAAAGTTGATAGTTGATAGTTGATAGTCGATAGACCATGGTCCATGGTCCATAGTCCATGGTCATTGGTTAATGTAGAGACGCACGGCCGTGCGTCTAAATGTAGAAACGCAGGACCAATATGCAGAAACGCGTTACCAATTTCCCGAAACGCGTTACCAATTTCCCGAAACGCGTTACCAATTTCCCGAAACGTACGATCAAATTTGTAGAGACGCACGGCCGTGCGTCTCTGCAAATTATTGGGGGTTGTTTAATTGTTTGTGCGTTTAATTGTTTGTGCGTTTAATTGTTTGTATGTTTAATTTATCGTTATTTGGATTGGTGGATTATATTTGTATCAACGCATGGTTGAACGTAGAGACGCACGGCCGTGCGTCTCTACAAATCAACCGTGCGTCTCTACAAATCAACCGTGCGTGCCAACAAATCAACCGTGCGTGGCAACAAATCAACCGTGCGTGGCAACAAATCAACCGTGCGTGCCAACAAATCAACCGTGCGTGGCAACAATCAACCGTGCGTGGCAACAATCAACCGTGCATGCCAACAATCAACCGTACGTGCCAACAATCAACCATGTATACCCACGATTGATTATAATTAAATGAATTAAAAACCAAAATAATGATAAACATTAAAGGTAAAAATGCGCTTATTACAGGCTCGAGTAGGGGAGTGGGACAGCAGATTGCCATGGGATTGGCTGCATTGGGGTGTAATATCATATTGCATGGCCGAACCAAAGAGGGTAATGCTAATGTCGGGCATTTATTCCGGGTATGAAAGAAAATGGTTTTGGTTCAAGCCGAGAGAAATAGGTTTAGTATATATTTTAATGGCTGTTAATTGATTGAGCCTTAATTTTAAATTATAAGATATGCGTTTTTTTAGGATTTAAAAAAAAATGACATAGATAGTCAGAGAGTTAAGAGTTAAGAGTTAAGAGTTAAGAGTGATTTATTGATAATTATGTATTAACTTCGTTACATGAGACAATTTATTAAATTCTTATTTATCTTTTTCTTCACTGCAAACACGCTATTTGCACAAGATTTAGATTCGAGCTTTGGAGAAGGTGGAATTACGGCCTTTCCATTTGCTTTAACCATTCCTTCTCAAAATTCACAGTCGCTTTATGCACTTGGCGATAGTGTTACAAAGAAAAATACGGTTTTAGGCATTGCACATTATCAAGGTAATTTTGCATATTTTGTTTCCAGAATGCAACAAACGGATGGTAAAATGGATTCAAGCTTTGGTATAAATGGCACCTTTTTTATTCCAAGTTTTGCGTTAGATGCATCTAAGAGCGTAATTGGATTTGGCTACGATAGTTTGGATAGGTTTACCATAGGTTTTAGTTATACTATTGGAAGCTTTAGAGCAGGTTTGGGAGTTTTAAGACTAAATAAATATGGGGTTATAGATAGTAGTTTTGGTGTAAACGGAATAGCAACCTTTCAATTTGGTAGCAACGGAGTAAATATCATTGGAATTAATGTTAAGAAAGATGGCAAAATTATAGCGTGCGGAGAATACAATAATGGATATAATAATGATTTTTTAATTGCTCAAGTAAACCAAGTAGGGGAAATTGATAGCAGCTTTAATGAGGTGGGTTATTATATTGGAACCTTTAGTTCGAGTGCTGTAAACGAAATTCCTGTTTCGTTTTTTGTGGCCGATGATGGAAAAATTGTAGTAGCAGGAAGAGTTTTTAATACCATGAATAATGATATTGGAATTATGAGACTTTTACCAAATGGTAAAATTGATTCTTCTTTTGCCAATCATGGTAAATTTATACACGATTTTGGTAGCGATGAATATGTTTTTGATTGCACTCCTGGTAAAAATGGTTCCATTGTTGTGATAGGTTTGATAAATAATATTTCAAGAAACTTTCTAATAAAACTATTAAATAACGGCAGTTTTGACCCAAGTTTTGGTGTGAATGGCAAATTTGTTTTGAACAATATTCCAGCAGTTTACAATACTAAAATAGTTGCGTTGGGTAACAACAAAATTATCAAATCGGATATAAATGGTTTATCAGTTATTTCAAATAATGGCCTAGTGGTAACAAGTAGGCCCAATCTTATTACACAAGCAAAAATAATTGTTATTGCCGATCCAAATAAGTTATTTGTTTTTAGTGAAAACTCGAGTAACCCCAACAATCGAAATATGGCCGTTTGGAAATTAGATTCTAATTTACTTAGTGCCACCGAACATGGAAGCAATGGAGTGATTGCCTATATCATGGGTGAAACATTTTATACCCAAAAACAATTTAATTATTTTACCCATTTGAATGTTCAAGTTGATAAGAAAATTCTGTATTGTGGTTCAACAGATACCAGTGCAACAAAGGGGTTGTTTGTAGCTAGAAGGTTGGCTAATTCGGGGTTAATTGATTTTTCTTTTGGCAACAACGGAATAGTTCTATTGGGAAAAGGAGTGGCAAATTATTTAATGCCTTTGCCTGATACCAGTATGCTTGTTTGTGGATATTTAATTGAGGCAGGAAACAAAGTTGCATTTGTGGTTAAACTTAATCAAAATGGTTCTATTGATAGCAGTTATGGTTTATTTGGTTTCCGTAAGTTTTATTCTTTCGACCCTAACAACGAATTTAGGTCTATGACACTTTACCCAAATGGTAGCGTATTGTTGGTAGGGTCTCTACTAGCAAGGTTTACGGCCAACGGTGATTATGATGAAACTTTTGGGAACTTTGGCTTAAATTACAATTTCTCCAATGCCAATTCTTGTACTTTGTTACCCAACAATAAATTAATTTTATTTACCCAAAATAAATTAATCGGTCTTTTAGCTGATGGTAGTATTGATCCAAATTTTACGCAGATTGAAGATTCTAGGTGGGTAAGTTGTGTGGGTAGTCGTAAAATTCCATATGAATTTAAAAGAGGTACACTTAGGCCAGATGGTAAAATTTACGTGACCTATAATGTTAATCAAACTATTGGAGGTTGCGTAAATGGTAACATGGGCTCAAGCCTGCTCATAGACCAAACAGGGAAAATAGATTCGAATTATTATTTTAGAATTTATACGGGTAGCATTAGTAGCTATAAAGATATTCCAGTAAATTTTATGGGTTATTCCTTACAAGGAAATAAAATGATTAGTCCGTTTTGGGAAGCCAATACCAAATATTCTATTAGCTGGTTTAGGGGTGAAAAAAACGTGTTTCCTAAACAAGTATTTACCCATGCAAAAACCAAAATAAGTCATTTTGATTATTATGCTCCTAATTCTTCATCTGTCGTTCCGTATAAACTTCCATCTCGGTCTGTTTTTCAATCAGAAAATAAGTTGTTAGTAGCATTTTTTCAAAACGACACGTTAATCTTGGGTAGGCATGTTTTTGAGCCTGAGAAATTTATTGGAATAGGGGTTAGTCCGCGAAAAATAGGAGCTTTAAGGGATACTTTTCGTTTGGAGGCGCAAACTTATCCCAAGGCAAGCGCTGTAAAATGGACCTTTTCTGAAACCCCCACTTATTTATTAGGAACAGATTCTAGTTCCCAAAATCCTGTTGTGGTTTTTCAATCTGTGTATTCTAATAAGTCGATTGCCATTGGTTTGTCTGGTTTATTTGAGGATCAATCAATTTTGCTAGCGCAAGATTCTCTTGAATTGAAAGCAGAATTTAAAATGGTAGATTTTGAATACAACAAAGTATTGGGTTCAAACAAAGATACTTTTGAATTTAAGCAAACTTGTTCCAATAATGCCACCCGTTTTGAGTGGACGATTACGCCATCAACTTATACTTTTGTAAATGGCAGTAGTAAAGATTCTGGGAATATTGACATTGTTTTTCTAAAAGAAGGCAGCTATTCCTTGCAATTAAAAGCTTGGTTCGGCTTAACAGCCGATTCCCTTATTCGAACCAATTTAATACAGATAGCAGAAGATAAGATAGTAGATTTTGACTATGATAAAGTGATAGGTTCAAACAAAGACACTTTTGAGTTTAAGCAAACTTGTTCTGCTAATGCCACACGTTTTGAGTGGACAATTACGCCATCAACTTATGCTTTTGTAAATGGCAGTAGCAAGGATTCTGGAGATATAAGTTTGGTATTTAATCAGGTTGGCGTTTATTCGGTTCAGCTTAAGGCATGGTTTGGCCTGCAGGCTGATTCTATTTTAAGGAGTAACCTAATTACAATTAATTCGGTAGGATTGGCCAAGAGAACTAGGGCGGAGGATTTTATTTTGTTTCCAAATCCAAGTAGCAAAGAAGTTTTTATTCAGCCAAACTTTAACAGAGATAATTGCACCTATCAGGTAATTTCTCCAACTGGACAAATAGCAGCAGAAGGAACAATAGACTTTCAAATTAAGCAAGCATCTGCTATTCCTTTAGAGAACATAAGCAACGGAATGTATTATATTAAGTTTACCATAAACGAAAATATTTACTTTAAAACATTGCTGGTGGTAAATTGATTTTTTGTGTGGCAACAATCAACCGCGTATACCCACGATTGATTATAATTTAACAAATTAAAAACCAACAATAATGATAAACATTAAAGGTAAAAATGCCCTAATTACAGGCTCGAGTAGGGGAGTGGGACAGCAGATTGCCATTGGATTGGCTGCATTGGGGTGTAATATCATATTGCATGGCCGAACCAAAGAGAGTAATGCTAAAACACTTGATTTGTTAGAGAAATATCAGGTAAATAAATACCTTGTTTATGGCGAGTTGTCGGATGAAGGGGAGGTGAATAATTTAATTAAGCAGGTTAAAGATTTAAAAATTAGGGTAGATATTCTTTACAATAATGCTGCTATAATGACACCCTACCAAACTGATATTTGGAATCATACTTGGACTGATTGGGCAGATAGTTTTAAAGTAAACGTAATGGCCATGTATAGTTTATGTCGGGCATTTATTCCGGCTATGATAGAGAATGGTTTTGGTCGTGTTATAAATGTGAGCTCGGGCATTATGCATACACCTGAACTAATGCCTTATGGCGCCTCAAAATGGGCGGTAAATAAACTAACAGATGATATAGCAGCAAAATTGGAAGGCACAGGCGTAAGAATAAATACCCTCGACCCAGGCTGGTTGCGCACCGATTTGGGCGGCGAGTTTGCAGACCATCCCGTAGAAGCCACCCTGCCAGGTTCATTGGCTCCAGCCTTAATTGAAAACGATGGTCCGAATGGGAAGTTGTTTTCAGCTATTCATCATTCGCTTGATTCAACATTGTTTTGAATGTGATTTAATATATCATGCATTTTGGACAATGCGTGATGGTGTGGCCGTGCCGTGATGTAGGGCCAAGTCGTGATGTATGGCCAAGTCGCGATGTAGGGCCAAGTCGCGACTTGGCCCTACATACGCGATGATAGGTCCAAGTCGCGACTTGGCCTTACCATCGCGTATTTCGATTTTCGTATCTACACCCTAAACTCCCTCGGTTCGTGCAAGGCGTTTGTGAGTAGGCATTTTTCTGCGGATTGTAAATCTTGAAGGGTGCAAGGGGTTTCTTGGCAAGGTTTTTTTTGCATAAAGAGGGTGCGACCAATTCCGTTCACACAGCCTGATGAGAGAGGTGGTGTATACCAAAGGCCGTTTTTGAGCCAAAAAATATTGCTTGCGGTGGCTTCTATTATTTCATTGTTGGTGTTTACAATGAGGGCATCGTCAAAATTATTTTCTTGGGCCCACAAGCTGGCCATTACATATATAAGTGCGTTGCCAGATTTAAGATTGGCTAATGGTCCGGGTGCTTTGCTCTGTTCCTTGTATACGCCTACTTTAATGGGCTGTAATATGGGATTTGGTTCAAACCGAAATAGGGAGATGTGGTATTTGCTTTGGTTGCTGTTGGGGAGGTAGAAGCCCTCTGAATCTCTGTATAATACAAATCTGGCACGGAGGGTTTGTGTGTTTGGATGTTGGCTGCGAAATAGGGCGGCGTGTTGGAGAATTTCTTGGCAAAATTTTTCCTCATTTAACCCACAAAGTTCTATTTTTAACAAGGCGGCAGATTCGCTTAAGCGCTTGTAATGCAGCGTTAAATGCGGTATGGTATCGGCCTGAACCAATAGGGTTTCGAATAATAAATCTCCGTAAAGAAATGCTCTTTCCATTAAAATGATTTGTTGGTAAAGGTAAATAGCTACATTTGCGCCACCAAAATAAAGTTTATTTTCATGAAAACAGTTTATATTGTATCGGCGGTTCGTACGCCCATTGGTGCATTTAACGGAGCATTGGCTTCTTTAACTGCGCCTCAATTAGGTTCTATTGCCATTAAAGGTGCTTTAGAAAAAGCCGGTGTGGCTCCAGAATTGGTTCAAGAAGTGTATATGGGTAATGTATTGTCGGCCGGTATGGGGCAGGCCCCCGCTACGCAAGCTATGTTGGGTGCAGGTATTCCCAATACCGTTCCTTCTACCACTATTAATAAAGTATGTGCATCGGGTTCTAAAGCCATTATGTTGGCTGCGCAATCTATTATGATGGGAATTAATGAGGTAGTAGTAGCTGGTGGAATGGAAAGCATGAGCAATATTCCTTATTATTTAGATAAGGCCAGAAATGGCTATCGTTTAGGTCATGGCAGTGTAATAGACGGCATGGTAAAAGACGGTTTATGGGATGTTTACAAAGATTTTCACATGGGTAATGCGGCCGAAATTTGTGCCCGTGATTACAAAATAACCCGTGAAGACCAAGATAATTTTGCGATTGAAAGTTATACCCGCGCACAAAATGCGTATGCTAAAAATGCATTTGCAGATGAGATTATTCCGGTTTCTGTACCTGTAAGAGGCAAAGACCCTATCGTAGTTTCTGTAGATGAAGAGTATACCAAAGTAAATTTTGAGAAGTTAAAAACCTTAAAACCTGCTTTTGAAAAAGAAGGAACCATTACTGCGGCCAATGCTTCTAAGTTGAACGATGGTGCCAGTGCCTTGGTTTTGGTTAGCGAAGAAAAATTAAAAGAATTGGGCTTAAAGCCATTGGCAAAAATTACTGGTTTTGCAGATGCAGCTCAAGCGCCTGAGTGGTTTACTACTGCGCCAGCTTTGGCGGTTCCAAAGGCATTAAAAATGGCAGGAGTAAATGCCGAAGATGTTGATTATTATGAGTTAAATGAAGCATTCTCGGTGGTTGGTATTGTAAATGCGCAACTATTGGGCCTCGATGCCAACAAGGTTAATCCACGCGGTGGTGCGGTGGCTTTGGGTCACCCATTGGGAAGTTCTGGTTCTAGAATAGTGGTTACCTTGGTGCATGAATTATTGCAAGATGGCAAAAAAATTGGTGTAACCGGTATTTGTAATGGTGGAGGCGGTGCTTCGGCTATTGTGATAGAAGCCGTGTAATATTAAGGCTATTTTTTTTGTAAGCTTTAAACTACAAAGAAATTGATAATTGAAATTGTATATTCGCAATTCATTACAATTTCTTTGTAGTTTTTTTGTTTATATCCCATGAGACTAAAATTTTTACTGATACTATTGATTGTTGTTTTTTCTAAAGCAAACGCCCAAAAGCAGAAGAAAAAGCAACTTCAGCGAATAGACAGTTTATCACTCGATTCGTTAAGAGATTATGAATTGCGTTTGGGAGGTCTGGGTTATAGCATGGTACGCGATTTTGATGAAGAGGTTCGCATAACCTCAGGCCGAAATTTTATCAGGCAATTTGGTCGTGCTTTGCGCGTAAAAAATAGTTATTATTACCCCTTTGATTCGCTTAAAAACTTGATGGTTATTTATTCTCCCGATGAAATGTTTCGCATTTTTACTTGGAATGTAGCCACCAATGATGAAACCTTCAGGTATTTTGGGGTGATCCAAATGAACCCAGAAAAAATTGCTAAGCTTAATAAATCACAAGAAATATTTCAGTCGTTTTACCCACTTATAGATAGAAGTGATAGCATTGCAGATTTTTTGTTTGTGAGTGTAGACCAAAATAAATGGTTTGGTGCTTCCTATTATAAAATTATCAAAACCAATTTTGCCAAAAAGGATTATTACACTTTGTTGGGTTGGGATGGTGCCGGACCAGCAACCAACAAAAAGGTTGCTGATGTTTTGTATTTTGAGGAAGGCAAACCCATGTTTGGCGCCCCTATTTTTGATTTAAACAAGAAACGTAAATATTATAGAATGGTATTTGAGTTTAACAACCAAGCCACCATCGCTTTGCGGTACGACGAAAAGCGCAAATACCTTATTTACGAAAACATTGTTCCAGATAAGCCATCGAATACTGGTTTTGTGGAGCATTATTACCCCGATGGTTCCTTCGATTACCTAATTTGGAAGAACGGTATTTGGGTCAAACAAAAAGGTTTTTTGGAGGTTATACAGTAGCGAGAGCAAATTCTAAATTCTAAATTCTAAATTCTAAATTCTAAATTCTAAATTCTAAATCCGAAATTCTAAATCCGAAATTCTAAATCCGAAATTCGTAATTCGTAATTCGTAATTCATAATTCATAATTCATAATTCATAATTCATAATTCATAATTCATAAAACATGTATACTAAACTGAAACAATTGGTAGTATTAACAGGAATACTACTACTAGGCAATTTTGCCTTGCGCGCCCAGGCTTTATCGGGCACTTATTCCATCCCCGGGAGTTACAGCACTATTGAAGCTGCGGTAAATGCCCTGAACCAAAACGGGGTAAGTGGAGCTGTAATTTTTGATATTGGAGCCAGTTCGGCGTACACAGAATCGCCGCTTGGAACCATTGCATTAGGAAGCTCGGTGTTAAATGCAAGTACCTCTGCTACAAATACCATTACATTTAGGAGAGCGGCATCCGCTACGGCTAATCCGGTAATTAATGCTTATACTGGTATAAAGATAGCCAGTTCAGCAGATTCTATAGACGTAATGTTTGCCATTGTTGGAACAGATTATGTTACCATTGATGGGATAGATTTAGCAGAGAGTTCATTAAATACCACCAATACAACTTGTATGGAGGTTGGGTATGGTTTATATAAATTAACAGCCAACGATGGCGCCAATTTTAATACCATTAGAAATTGTGTAATTACCTTAAATCGTTTAAATATTACCAACGGTTCTGGGGTTAGAAATAACATTGCCGGTTCTACAGGGATTGAAGTAATTGCCAGTTTGCGCACTGTGGTGAATACAGGCGTTACCCAAACTGCTGTAAGTGGGTCTAATTCATTCAATAGATTTTACAGCAATACCATTCAAAATGTAAATATTGGTGTAGCCTTATCGGGTGTTGCCATTGCATCGCCTTATACCTTGGCCGATCAAAATAATGATGTTGGTGGAAACAGTGTAAGTACTGGAAATACCATCATCAACTTTGGTGGTGGAACAGGTGCAGGAAATGCTTGTGCTGCTGTATTTATTAGTCATCAATATGGTTCAAACATTTCTTTTAATACGATTAATAACAACACCGGTACTGGCGTAAACCATCCCGTTTCTAATAGAGGTATTTGGTTGTTTGGTTCATCTCCGGGTGCAAGTTGTAATGTAAATAACAATACCATTACCATTAAGTCGGGTTCGGCAGTAGGTGCCATTAATTGGTGTATAGATATGGAAATGGCACAATCGGGTGCCAATGGAAATGTATTAAACATAAACGGTAACCAATTACTTAATTGTTCGAGTGTGCCAAGCACATCAGCCCAATTTACAGCCATTTGGGTAAACTCGGCAGCCACTACCGTAAACATCAACAATAACTATATTTATGGATATACGCGCGAATCTACAACTGGAATAGGAACTGTAATTTTAAGTCAGCTTGCTGGTATTGGAACCTTGAACATTAATAATAACGTAATTGATTCGATGGTGTTAACGGGTGTTTTTACTACCCAATACGGAATTGGAGTTACCGCTGCAGCTACCAATTTGAATATGAACGGGAATTCACTAACCCGAATGATTTATACCAATACAACTACGGGTGCAGGAACATTTTATCCGATATACAGCACGGGTACCCCTGTTGTTGTAAATGCCAATAATAATCTGGTAGATAGTTTGGTAAGAACAGGTACAACAGGTGGAACTACTATTGGTTTATACATTGCAAGTGGTACTACCCAAAACGTGAAAAACAATAGAATTAGCAACATGACTATCACTGGTACCGGAACGGGCTCAGTAATGTATGGCATTCAAACATCTGGTACTACAGTAGTTTGTGATAGTAATACTATTTTCAATTTAAGTGTGGCCAAAACATCGGGTACGGGAGCATTATATGGTATTTACAATATTTCTAGTCCGACCAATGAAAATTACCGCTACAATAATATTTACAATTTAAACCACATTGGTACAGGTTTAATTTATGGTTTATATGCTTTTACTACTACTGGAGTAAGAACAGTGGCTTATAATAATATTTATCAACTAACGGGTAATTCTACAGTTTCGGGTATTCAAATGAGTTCGAGTGTGCCAAGTATTTTTAACAATAGAATTTATGATTTAAGCACAACAAATACTACTGCCACTATTGTATCGGGTATTACCATTACTACTACAACGGCGGGTAACCCAAGAATTTTCAATAATTTAATTAGTAGGTTGTATGCACCGCTTTCTAATGGTACTGTTGCTACCGTAATTGGAGTAAACATAACTGCCACCACGGCATCAACCACATTTGGTGTGTTTCACAATACGATATCTTTAAACGCAAGTTCTTCGGGGGTTAATTTTTCAACTGCGGCCATCCAAGTTGCCGCCAATGCAACGGCCACCACGGCTGCATTAGATTTACGAAACAATATTTTAGTAAATACGTCTACGCCTAATGGAACAGGAACTTCAGTGGCTCTAAGGAGAACAGCTGCTGCCTTAAACAACTATGCTACTACATCTAATAGAAATTTGTTTTATGCAGGAGTGCCTTCGGCCAACCGTTTAATTTTCTTTAATGGATTTGTATCCGATTCTACCATCGAAGATTTTAAATTGCGCATGGCTACTTTTGAGCAAGCTTCGGTTACCGAATTACCAACCTTTATTGATACGTTGGGTGCTAATCCAAACTTTTTGCATTTAGATACAACCATTTCTACCAAATGTGAAAGTGGTGGTTCTGTAATTCCTGGAATTACTTTTGACGCAGATGGTGTTATTAGGCAAGGCAATGTTGGGTATACTGGAACCGGCGGCGCGCCAGATATTGGGGCAGATGAGGGTGAGTTTATAGGTACAGTAATGGTTTTAGATTCGGTTAATGTAGACCAAATAACAGCTGCTGTTCCTTTAAATACAATAAATCAAGTTGTAGTTGGTGTTAGGGTTCATGTTACCAATAGTTTTGCGCCTTTAAGTGTAAGTTCTATTAAGCTTAATACTTCTGGAACAACTAGTGTAAATGATATACAAAATGCGAAGGTTTTTTATACCGGAAATTCGCCAAGCTTTAATACCAATACGCAGTTTGGTTCAACCCTAGCGGCCCCAAGTGGTACTTTTTATGTAACAGGAAATAGGATGTTGCTAGATGGTGCCAATTATTTTTGGGTTACTTATGATGTTAAAAATACGGCAACCATCAACAACGTAATAGATGTTAGGGTTGATAGTTTAGTAATAGGTGGCTTAAACACTGCTCCATTAAACGGAGATCCTGCTGGGTCTAGAAGAATTTTGGGTCCATTGAATGGAAGTTATTTGGTGGGTGTAGGACAAGCCTATCCAACCATTACGGCTGCGGCTAACGATTTAAGTACTTTAGGGGTATCTGGTCCGGTTACATTTGTTTTAACAGATAATACGTATGATGCTGCAAGTGGAGAAGTTTTTCCAATCATATTCCCTGCTTACATTGGTGCTTCTGCTATCAACACGGTAACCCTTAGACCTAATACTGCGGTAACGGCAAACATTATTGCCAATAATGCACAAGCAGCCTTGTTTTTAAATGGCATCAATCATTTTAGAATAGATGGTCGACCAATAGGAGCGAGTGGTTTTACATTGGGAAATAATTTAGTGATTGCCAATTCAAACCTAAATGGTCCTGCAGTGCTTATTAATAATGAAGCCAGTTTGAACCAATTGTTGTATACAGAATTTAGGTCGAATAACCAAACTGCATTAGGTAGTGCTGGTGCTGGTGTTATCAGTTTTGGAGCAAGTTTAGGTTCAAACGGAAATGATAATAACATTATACGTTTTTCTCATATTCACGAATTTACAGGAGGTAAACCAGTAGCCGCTATTTCTTCTATTGGTTCTGTTGCAAGTTTATCTGCCAACAACGATGGTAATATAATAGATAGCAACGAAATGTATAACTTTTACCATCCGTCTTTATCTTCTACAGCTGTTTATATTGGAGCAAACAATAGTGCTTGGCAAATTAATGCCAATAAATTTTACCAAGTAGATACGCTTAATTTTACCAGCACAGCCTTACAAAGGGTGTTGTGGATTACACCAAATGTGGCTAATTTAACGTCTGCCAGTGGTTTTGAAATTCATAATAATTTTATTGGTGGAAATTCATCTGCAGGCACTGGAAGTTATGCTTTAACAGGTACAGCAGCTTATTCTTATTACGTAATGGATATTTCGGTAGGTTCAGGTGCCGCAACGTCCATTCAAGGGAATACCATTACAAATTTTAATGTTTCTTGTCCGGGAGCAAGTGCTGCCAATTTCTTAGGAATAAACATGGTAAACGGTAATGTAAACTGTGGAACTACCAAAGGAAATTTGATTGGTTCAAGAACTGTAAATGGCGCCATCACTCTCACTGCTACTGGAGTAAACGGTGGAGCCATGGGTATTAGAACAGGTGGTGGAACGGGCAATACCTTTAATATTGCCAATAATATTATAAGTGGTTTCGATTTGTTTGGTAACCCAAGTAATACTGCTAGTACGCCAGAGTTTTTTGGTATTAATGCATTTATTGGAACCAACATAAATATATTTAATAATATGATTGGAGATACGTCTATGCCAAATAGTATTCAGATATTATCTGCTAGTCCAACCGCTACTTATGCGCAACGTGTAAGTGGTATATTTATCAATCCAAGTTCAGGCACGCCTAATTTTACGGTTAGCAATAATATTATTTGTAATATAAAAAATGCTTACAGTGCAACAGGAACACAAGCAGCCTGTACGCGTGGTATTGCAGTATTGCCAACCATTGCGGGGTCTTTTACCATTCAAGATAATAGAATATTTAATTTATACACTTCTTCTAGCACCTCGGGTGGTGGTGTAAATGCTACTATTTGTGGTATTGCTAGTACCCAAACAACAGGAAATACCATTATTACAGGCAATACTATTTATAACCTCAACCTTTTATCAAGCAGTACAACAGATGCAATGAGGGGAATTGGTATTTTTTATTCACCAGCAGCCACAGGAAATAATCAGGTAACAAGAAACTACATTCACACCATTGGGATTTCTACAGCCAATTCAGGTGTTATTATAACTGGGATGGATATTGCTACAGGAAATCCGATTGTAACCAATAATATGGTTCGTTTAGGAATGGATTCTACTGGTTCTGGTATTGCCAATCCTGGTCTTTGGAGAGGTATTACAAAAGATGCTGGTAATGCTACCATTTTGCACAACAGTGTATATTTAGGAGGTTCCAATCCAATTAGTAATGTTAATACCATTGCATTTAATCGTTCTGGAACTGGAACTGATTTGGTTCAAAACAATATATTTGTTAATAATCGCTCTACTGCTGCCGGAACGGGCAAAAATTATGTTGTGTTTGTATCCAATCCAACGGGTTTAAATATAAATAGCAATAATTATTTTGGAAACGGAACAGCTTTTGTTTTTGCAACCTTAAACGGAGGCACAACAGATATCGCCACCTATGCACCATCTTATATTGCAAGTGATGTTGCTAGTGCTTTTGCCAACCCACAATACATTAATGCAGATGGAAATTTAACAACGGGAGATTTACATTTAAGTGCTACCCTTGCCACAGCAGCTGAGGGTTCTGGAATTCCTTCAACTTTGGTTACAACCGATTTTGATGGTGAAAATAGAAATGCATTAACTCCTGTGGATATGGGAGCCGACGCAGGAAACTTTGTTGCATTAGATGTGCGCGCACCTTTAATTTCGCCATTTACTTTAAGCAATACTGCTTCTACGGGTGATAGAACTTTTAATGTTTCAATTGCGGACCAAACCGGTATTCCAGTTTCTGGTGGGCTTGAACCAAAAGTATATTTTAGTAAATCGTCTTTGGGAACTTTCTCTTCTGCTGCTGCAACCAGAATTTCTGGAACCGCACAAAATGGAATTTATTCTTTTACCATCTCTGCAACAGCTTTGGGTGGTTTAAGTTTAAATGATTCGGTGTATGCTTTTGTAGTGGCGCAAGATTCTTCTACAAACAACTATTTATCTAGCTTTCCAGCGGGTGTAAATGCATCCAATGTAAATACCCTTATTACGCCACCTGCCCAATTAATTGGATATAGAATAGTTCCTGGTTTTATTGGAAATATAAATGTAGGAGCCGGACAAGTTTATACCACTTTAACAGATGCTGGTGGATTGTTTGAGGCAATTAATGCTGGCGCAATTAACGGTAATGTTACAGCCTTAATTACAAGTGATATTACAGAAACGGGTTTACATGGTTTGAACCAAATAAATGAATCGGGTGCTGGAAATTATACCTTTACCATTGCTCCAAGCGATTCGGTTGAAAGACTTATTGCTGGAAGTGTGGCAGGCGGGTTAATTAGATTAAACGGTGCAGATAGGGTTAAAATTGATGGTAGGTTTAATGGTAATGGTCGTTACTTAAGATTTAGAAATAGGGTGCAAAATGGTTTTACCATCAATCTTCAAAATGATGCAATGAGAGATACCATCACCTATTGCCACATAGAAAGTGTAAACAATACGGTGGGTACCATATCTTTCTTAGGTACCAATGTGGTAGGTGGATTTGGAAATGATTCTAATGCCATAACCTATTGCATCATTCGCGATACCTTAGGTACTATACCTGCCAATAATATTCCTAATACAGGATTTTTTAGTCAGGGAACCGCAGGATTTGGCAACGATTACAATACCTTAGCCCATAATGAAATTGTGAACTTTGGCTTTAATGGGGTTAACTTAAGCACAACAGCTGGCGATTTTTGGAATATTAGCAACAATAGTTTTTATCAAACCATCGCTAAAGCAAATGTGCTTACCGTATTCCAAATAGATGGTGGTACCAACCACAATATTACAGGAAATAATTTGGGTGGTTCTAATCCAGATAGAACGGGTATACCTTTTACTACAACTTCTGCCACTACTCCAAATCTTATTGGTGTTAGGGTAAACAATGCGCTTACAACACTTACTGTAAATGATAATATCTTTTCAAATATTGCAAGTACAAGAGCTGTAAATTTGGTTGTTGTTTCTGCGGGTAACGTTACGGTAAACAATAATATTTTTGGAGGCGGTGCCATGCCATATGATACCATTCAAAATGGGTACGACAATGGTATTATCACAGTTTCTGGAGGTGTTGTAAACATTACGAATAATATCATTGGTAATGTGGCATATTATGGTACTGGCGGAGATAGAACAAGCGGAATTACAGTAAGCGGCGGTACCACGCTCATTAGAAATAATACCATAAGAAACATAAAAGGAAGTTCTTCTGGTACTGCCTTTACTTTCTTAATTACCGGTATTCAAACGAGTGGAGGAGTAAACCATGTAATAGAAGGAAATACAATACATCATATACATAATACCAATACAGGTTCGGCAGCCTATACATCTGCTGGTATTACCATTGCAGGCGCCACTAACTTATTGGTTCAAGCCAATAGAATACATAGCATCTTTGGAAATGGTAATGGTGCTGGAACCTCCTCAAACCAAGTTTTTGGAATCTATAATGCCGCCGTTGGAAATACCATCATCAGGAACAATCAAATTGCCATGGGTAATTTAGTTACTGGCGAAACACGTATTTATGGTATACAAGATGTGGCTGGCTCTGGCTCGAACCAATACATGTATAACAGTATATTTGTTGGTGGACATACACCTACCGGAGTAAATAACAGTTATTGTTTACAAAGAACTGGTTTAGGAAATATTTTGGCATTCAATAATATTTTCTATAATAAACGCACTACTTCAGGTTCAGGAACTGGTTATGCAACTGGAAGTAATTCTTTAACCGGGATTTCTCCTTCAACAACTAATTATAACTTGTACATAACCAACGATACTACCAAGATTGCTGAGAGTCCGCTTGGTTTTGCTAATAGCATCTCAATTTTTAATACCTTATATACCAATGCCAATACCTATAGTTCTAATTGGTATGCTTTAAGTAATCAGGTTCCAGCTCAAACATTGTTTGTAGATTCTGCCATAGCTAACTTAAACATTGTAACCAGCAACGAAAACGCTTGGTATGCAAATGGTAAAGGAATTGCACTTGCAGATAATGGTGTCGATTTTAATGCAAATGCTCGTTCAGTAGCTATTTCATCAGGAGCAACCGATATTGGTTCACACGAATTTAATACCAGTGTTAATCCGCCATTGGCTCAGGCCAGTGCTGCACCAGCTGCCAACACCACCACAACTTATACTTTTGGTGCAAGGCAAGTTGCCAGTGTGCAGTGGGGTAGTGCTGGAACGGTACCAAGTGATGTGGCTGTTAGGTATTATTCTGGTGTAAACCCACCAAGTACTTTTGCTGGCAGTACCTTCTTTAACGCCTACCATCAAATTACTGCCACAGGTGGAACAGGTTATAGCTACCAATTAAACCTATTAGCAGATTCTGCCATTAGGGGTTCTGTAGCCAATATGAATGTGGCCAACATGGCCAAGTTAGATGCAAGCTGGCAACTCCTTACTGGCTCTGCCACGCAAGGCAATGCAGCTAGGTTGTTTACTACTGCTTCTCAAAGTGCTTTCGGTATTTTTACTGGAACACAGGGTAATAATAATCCGTTGCCAGTTTCTTACTTAAGCTTTAGTGCTAAGAGTGTTGGTTCAGATGTTGCTTTAAATTGGCAAACCGCATCAGAATTAAATAACAAAGGCTTTTATGTTGAGCGTTCGGTAGATGGAAGTGATTTCGTAAGCTTTGGTTTTGTAGCTGGTAAGGGAAATAGCAGCAAGCTTGTTTCTTACCAAACTGTAGATGCAAATGCCTTTGAAAACGCTGGTGTAAGTACTTTGTACTACCGTTTACGTCAGGTAGATTTTGATGGAACTGAAACACTTTCTGACATCAGAAAAGTTGAGCAAAAAGAAACTTTAAATAATCAAGTTAGTTTGTTCCCTAATCCGTTTACAGAAGTTGTTTCGGTGCAAATTGTAAGTTCTGAGGCCACAACTGCTAACATTGAAGTAATTGATATGAATGGTCGCAGCGTGACTCAATTTGCTACAAGCTTACAAGCAGGATTGCAGCATATTCCATTGAATGATATGCATAAATTACAAGCGGGTGTATACTTTATCAAAGTAAGTACTTCGCAAAAAACTGAAGTAATAAAAGCAATTAAACACTAAACAAAGTGTTCATACTAAAAGGGCCAAATTCGCAAGAGTTTGGCCCTTTTGGTTTTTAAAGTAATAGATTATAATTCTTTCAATTTAACCAATACATCGCGTATCTATATCTCACCCCCAAATGATTCCTTGCAAATTAAATTTATTGATACGAGTCCTTGCCAGATTTTCTTATTATTGAAATCTAAATTCAACATCATGCAAGCTCCGCATTATTCGCCGTATGTTATTCATAACGGATTGGTTTACGTCTCTGGTCAATTGCCCGTGTTACTTACAGAACCAAAGGTTCCGGAGGGACTTGAGGCGCAGGCCTTGCTGGTTTTTCAAAAATTAGATGCGGTTTTATCAGAAGCGGGTTCTAACAAAAATAAATTGCTACAGGTTCGCATCTATGTTTCAGATATTTCATTGTGGGATAGGGTAAACGAGTTATATGCTCAATATATGGGCACACATAAACCAGCTCGTTGTATTGTTCCCTCGGGAAAATTGCATTTTGATTGCTTACTAGAAATTGAGGCAATAGCCTCTCTTTAATCTATTTTACCGCCGCTCTTTTTAACCTGTCGTTTATAGCTAAGCCCAGATTTTCTTCTGGCAATAACTCGGCAATAATGAGCTTCATTTGCAGCGCATCTGCTTTTCTAATAGCTGCAAAAAGATTTTGCGCAGCTTCGGCATAATCGCCATTTTCACTCAAAATAATTTGGTTCGAACCAATAATTTCTGGGTGTTTCTGGCTGAACCCAATAAAGGCCATTTCTGAATAATTGGCTTCGTTTAAATGGTTTTCTGCGGCATCTACATACAATGGAGTTTTTGGAGCATAGTGCCTACTCAACATACCGGGTGCTTGCGGATTTTCGTTGTTTATAAGGTCGCTTAAATCCATGTTTTGGTTCAGCACAGCCGATATGGATTCTACAGATAAGCCGCCCAAGCGTAATATTTTTGGCTCATCCGAAACAAAGGAAACAATGGTTGATTCTAATCCCACTTGGCATGAACCGCCTTCTAATACTGCCCCGATATGTTGACCTAATTGGGCGTTTACATCTTGGGCAGTGGTTGGACTAACTGTTCCAGATAAATTAGCGCTGGGCGCAGCAAGCGGGAAATCTAATTGACTTAAAAGAGCCAATGCAACCGGGTGATTGGGAATGCGAATGGCCACCGTAGCTTGTCCTGCCGTAACCAAATCTGGGATGTATGCGCTGGAAGGAACCACAAAAGTAATGGGCCCAGGAGAAAATGCTTTAGCCAATAATAAAGCACTTTCTGGCAAATGAATACCCCAATTTGCAAACCTTTCTAGCGAGTTGCTGTGAATAATTAATGGGTTAAATTGCGGCCTGTTTTTAACCTGATAAATTTTAGCCACAGCTTTGGCATCAAAAGCATTAGCCGCAAGGCCATACACCGTTTCGGTAGGTATGGCCACCAATTGCCCTTGTGTTAAAATACTCTTAGCTAAAGAGAGGTCTGTTATTATCATTTGCTTTGCAAAGAAACAATAATTATCCCAAAAAAAATGTCCTTTGCCAGCAGATTTAAGCTGCTGTGCAAAGGACATTCATTAATCTTACGCTATTTTATTTATTTATTCAAGGAACTTTTAATTCACCACTTCTAAAAACTCTACTTTAAACTCAACCCTGCGGTTTAAGGTGCGGCCTTTAGGAGTATCATTGGTATCTACTGGTTTGGTTTCGCCAAATCCTTCAGAACTAATGCGCAGTGGGTCTACGCCCCCTTTTATTAAATAATTGGCCACCGAGGCAGCGCGTTCTTTTGATAGGGTCATGTTCATTTCGTCTTCTCCTACATTATCTGTGTGGCCAGCAATAAACAATTTATAGCTAGGGTTTTCTTTCATTACCTTTACAATAGCGTTTAAAATGCCAAATGATAAGGGCTTAATGGTTGCTTTACCCGTCTCAAATTGTATGCCTTGCAATGCCTTTTGAAACAATTGGGTAACTTCTTTCTTTAAAACTGGACAACCATTATTAGATGCTGGTCCCGGAACTTTAACGCATTGGTCTATGCCATCATGTACGCCATCACCATCGGTATCTGGACAACCATTTGTGCTTGCTGGGCCCGACTTATCAGGACAAGCATCTATGCCATCAATAATGCCATCGCCATCAGTATCTGGGCAACCCTTAAACTGGGCCAAACCTTTTACATCCGGACAATTATCTTCGGCATCTGCAACGCCATCACCGTCTCTATCTGGGCAACCTTCCATGGCAATACTGCCTTTTTGGTTCACACATTTATCTTTGCTATCAATGATGCCATCGCCATCGGTATCTGGGCAACCAAAAGTAGCCATGGTTCCAGGTTCGTTCGGGCATTGGTCGTCTTTATCTGCCACACCATCTTTATCGGTATCTGGGCAGCCTTTTGTTTGGGCTGAACCAACCTCGTTTATACACGCATCTTCGTAATCCGGAACCCCATCACCATCGGTATCAATAGGGCAACCATTTTTATCCACCTTTACATTTTCGGGTGTTTCTGGGCACTTGTCTTTTTTGTCGGAAACGCCATCTTTATCGCTGTCTACACCATCGCCTAAATTAAACGTAATACCAAACATGTGCAGCATAAACTTATCGTTTCCTGTTGGAGCCAATAAAGTACTTTGAGGATTATTATGTGCAGTACTCATGTAACCATAAGTAGCTTGGTATACCAAACAAAAAGAGCTAGAAAGTTTTAATCGAACGCCTATACCGCCCACAATGGGGTAATCTATACCGCTATTTATTCTGTCACCGGTTAAGTTTGTTAGTCCGGCACCTGCAAATAAGTAAGGAGCCATTCTGGCATCTTCTGCCAATAAGTAGCCATTGTTTAGTTTGTATTTAAGATTTAAGTTGGCATGGGCCATTGTGCCTTTAAATACAGTTTGGTAATTATTATAATATCCCCACGAGCCAATGGTAGTGTTTAAACTCACATCAAAAGATGGCGATAGATACCTTGTTAGGTTCAGGCCGGCTGTGGGATTTTGTCTAAAAACAGAGTAAGTAAAGTCTGTCATAGAGTTACCCAAATCGCCTGCATACACGCTAAAACCACCTAATAAGCCAATATTCCATTTTCTTTCTTGTGTTTGCGCCCAAAGGCTGTTTGTACTAAAAAAGCCAATTAAAATAAATAACAAAATTTTGCTTGGTTTTACCTGCATAGCAGTACTTATGTTGTATAAGATTTTTTTCATAAATTTTTGTGTTAGGTGTATAATAATACCTACTACAAACCTCGTGTTTAGCAAGTTTATATGTGTTACAGATGTAAGTCTATTAGTTACATTATTTACTTATTATGGGTGATATAGTACTAATACTTGTTCGTTTTGCTTTTTACGATTTACTTTTTGGTAAGCAATATGATTAGCCAAAGTTAGCCGCGAAAGCAAGTAGCTTAAGGTAGATTCTGCGCCTTGATTTAGGTTTATTTGTGTTTCTTCTATGCCATCGTAGCAGCCGCCTGTACATGGGTTGTAGATAATTTGCTTAAGGTGATTGTTGCCCATAAACCAATTAAAAGCATATTGTAATTTATTCGCATATTTTTGCTCATGGTTGAGTTCATAAAATTTTTGTAAGGCCAAAATAGTATAACAAACATCTATGGGTTGCTCTCCAAAATGAGCCGCTTTTTCTCCTTTAATTAGCCAAGTTTTATTTGAGATAACTTTAATTTGATTTTCGGTAAATAATTGCTTTGTTAAAAATGTAAAGCTACTACTTGCCACTTCTCTGTAAACTAAATTATTGGTATCTAAATAGGCGCACAACATTGCTTCTGGCAATACCGCGTTAGCATAAGTAAGGTACGATTCAAACCACTCCCAATCGTGGCTATGTTCATGCAAATACATATTTAACAATCGCTCAGCTAATCGTTTAATGAGTTTGGTTCGAATCGAATTTTTAGTGGCTAGGTTAGCATAATAAAGTCCTTTAATAGCAAAAGCCATGGCCCTTGGCGAATGCATATCGGCAATAATAGGATACGTTTTTAGGAGGATACTTTCGGCTAAATCTACATAGTTTTGTGGTAAAGTATTTTCCAGTGAAATTAAATATCCCAATGCCCAAATGGCCCTGCCGTTGGAATCTGATAGGTTGGTTTGGTGATTTTGTTCAGTAAACTTTTTATCTTGGTCTACATAGTTTAAAAACGCGCCATCGGGATGTTGGCAAAAAAGTATGAATTCTAAATAGGTATAAATGAGTTTAAGCACACTTGGGTCGTCGTAGATTTTATAATGCATACACATGGCAATCATTGCCCTTGCAGTATCGTCTAAGGTATAGCCCGAACCTAAATCTGGTTGATTTATTTTAGCAAATTGAACCATACCAATGGGCGTGCTCATTTTTTTTACATGCGATAAGTTTATCGCCGGCATACGAAAAAATAAGGGGTAAGCTTTTCCTTTTAATTGAAGTTTTTTCTGCATTAAGAGCGCATGTGCTAGGGCAGAGTTCTCCCATGCACTCGGACTATTTCTCTGCAAAGAGTTGTTGCTAAATTGGGTACGCAATTCTTCGTTGTTTAACAAGCTAATGGCGGCAGCAGCCAATTGTGTTGGATGATTAAAATCTATGATAATACCAGAGTCTTGGTTTAATACTT
>JAUYMZ010000153.1 GCA_030699355.1 Bacteroidota bacterium
GAGCCCTAAAGCAAGAAAATGAGCAATA
Source organism: Bacteroidota bacterium (assembly GCA_030699355.1). GTDB lineage: Bacteria > Bacteroidota > Bacteroidia > UKL13-3 > UKL13-3 > B1. The sequence goes on from JAUYMZ010000153.1 coordinate 29, forward strand.
CCGCATTCAAATAAAATACCTAAACAAAAAAGTAAATGAATTAGGAGGCATGCTCACAGAACTGCAACAAAGAGATGCCAATATTTATAGGGCCATATTTGAGGCTGAACCCATAGATATGCAAGCCAATAAAACCAACGCATCGGAGGCAGACCGTTACAGAAATTTAGAGGGATTTGATAACGCAACTGAGCTCATTTCCCTCAATAAAAAAATTGATAATCTTAGTCGCTTAGTTAGTTTACAAAGTAAATCTTTTGATGAATTAAGCGTTTTGGCTAAAAATAAAACCGAATTTTTAGCCAGCATACCAGCCATTCAACCTGTAAGCAACGAAGATTTAACCCGCATTGCCTCAGGTTATGGTTACCGTATTCACCCTATTTTTAAAACCCATAAATTTCATGCGGGTATAGATTTTACAGCACCCAAAGGAACTCCCATTTATGCCACCGGCAATGGCGTTGTAAGTGTTGCCGAAAATGGCAATGGATACGGAAACCATGTGGTTATTAAACATGGTTTTGGATACGCATCTTTATATGCACATATGAGCCGAATTAAAGCAAGAGTTGGGCAGAAAGTAACCCGCGGAGAACTGATAGGATATGTAGGTTCAACCGGAACCTCTACTGCGCCACACGTGCATTATGAAGTTATGAAAGGCGAAAACAAAGTAAACCCAATTAACTACTTCTTTAAAGGAATTACCGAGGAAGAATTCCAAGCTATTCGAACCATTGCCTCTCGCGAAGGACAATCATTTGACTAATGGCCAAACCATGGATAATACAGGCGATAACATAGAAAAAAAATATTTCACCATAGGTGAAGTTGCCCAGAAATTGGGCGTTTCTAGCTCTTTAATTCGGTTTTATGAAAAAGAATTTTCGATGCTAAATCCGAGAAAATCGACAGGCGGTACCCGAAAATATAACTTAGCCGACTTACATTTGCTGCAACGCATAATTCAATTGGTAAAAACAGAAGGATTTACCATTGCAGGTGCCAAAGAAAAATTAAAGAGCAATGAGCCAAGTGCAGATGCAGCCGAGGAAATCAAATTAAAATTAAACAATCTCAAAACTTTTTTATTAGAACTAAAAACCAATTTATCTTAAATATATATGACAGTAGAAAAAAAGCCCGTTGCTAAAACTTCTCAAATTAGAATAGACGTTCACTTAGACGATGAAAATTTACCCATTAACATTGAATGGGATGCAGATGATGCCGATTTTGATGGCAAAGAAAGCGCCAAAGGCATGATGTTAAGTATTTTTGACGGCTTACAACAAAATGCCATGCGCATCGATTTATGGACGCAAGACATGAACGTAGAAGAAATGAATCTATTTATGTTTCAAACCTTAGCTACCATGGCAGATACTTTTGAAAAAGCCACCGGAAACAAAGAACTCAGCGACGAAATGCGCGATTTTGTGCATCATTTCGGACATAAAGCCAATGTATTTGGTCCAGATCATCAACATTAATTTTTAAGCTGAACCAAAACATGATTCCAAAACCCACCCAAGACCAATGCCCAAGTTTCTATTGGAACTACATACAATTGGTTCCTGAAACGAAAGACATTTTAGGCGAATTACAAGTTCAATCGATGGATACCATAGATTTGGTAACCAGTTTGGATGATGAAACATTGGCCAGTAGCTACCAAGATGGCAAGTGGACCATCCTCGAATTATTGGTTCATTTAATGGATTGCGAGCGCATTTTTGCCTACAGGGCATTGCGCATTGCCAGAAAAGATAAAACAGCCTTACCGGGATTCGATGAAAATGAATTTGCCAAAAATAGCGCTGCCAACAAACGTAAAATTTTAGGCATTGTTAAAGAATATTCGCTGTTGCGTGCCAGTACTATCGAGTTATTTCAGAGCTTTACCCCAGAAATGTGGGAGCAAATGGGTAACGCAAACGGACAAGCTATTTCTGCCAATTGCATTCCGTATATTATTGCCGGACATGAGATTCATCACCGCAATATCATTGAAGAAAGATACATAGGTAAATAAAATCCATAATTGGGTTCGGTTCAAACCGAAAAAAAAGATGGGTACACCATTAGAAAATAGTATGATTGTTGGTCGCAAGGAGGCTATGGTAGCCTTTTTGCGATTGCATTCAGAATATATTGCCGAGGCATTTACATTGGCTGTTTCCAACAAACAACCTTATTGTTGGCGGGCTGCTTGGTTATTACAAAGTGAACTTAGCAAAAATGATGAACGCCTCGTTCCCCATATAAATTCATTGATAAAAGCACTTCCAGAAAAGAAAGATGGTCACCAAAGAGAACTTCTGAAACTGATTAGTTTAGCCAATTGGGACGAAGAAATGGAAGGTGAGTTATTTGAACTTTGCCAACATATATGGGTTCAATTGCAACACTCAGCCTCTTTGCGGGTTACTGCCATGGAAGTATTACTAAGAATTACCCATAAATACCCCGAACTCAAACAAGAGTTAAGTCTACTTTTAGAAGACGAATACCTAGAAACCCTTTCACCAGGCATTAAAAATTCGCTGATGAAAAAGCTCCAGAAAAAGTAAATTACTTACCTAAGAATATAATTGCTTTGGTGCACCAATAAACCATCGGCATAGATAGCAATCTGGTAAGTACCCGATTCGAGGATACGGGTGTCATTTTCATAAGCCAAGCATATATCTTGTTTGGCGCCCGTATAATCTATTTTAATGCTAGCAGAGGCATCTAGTGGATTGCCTTCGGCATCAGTAAATTGAGCTTTGGTATACGACATTAAGATTTTACCATCAGGTGCTGTAATAACCAAGTAAACCATTTTATCTCCCGTACCCGCAATTTTATTATCCATTAAAGTAAAACAGGCTTCCAATTTATTGGTACGCTTAGCCAAAACACTTTCCGTATACTTGCCATTCATGCGTTTCTTGAACGAAGCAACCTTTACATATTCAACTTTTAATTGAGAAGCTGTTGCCACTTTATCTGCCAGCAAATTCTTTTGTTCATTTAAATTTTCTACCTGAGAGTTTAAATTCGAATTCTCTGCTTTTAACTTATCGTTCTCAGCTATTAATACATCAATTTTCTCAAGGTACTCATCGCGCATTTTATGTAACTTAGCCAATTCGGTTTTTAGTTGAGCACTCAACTTTTTACCATCCTTTTCATTGGCTAATAAGGTTCTTATAGTTTGCTCTTGCAGGGCTATTTTACCCTTGGCATCATTTAACAAAGTATCTAAATTACCCGCAATACCTCTGTATTTCTCCAACTCTAAAGTGGTTAAACCCAGCTCGCGCTCTACATTTAAACGCAAGGTTTGTAAACTATCTACCTCGTTTCCATGACTCACAACCATGCTAGAATGGCTTTTCCACTGATAAAAATTAGCTCCTATAGAAGTAATTAATAATAACAATAATAGCGTAAGGGTATTGTTATTCTTTTTAGTTGAATCGGTCATAATAAATAATATTTTGATGCAAGGTAATAAAAAATATTATTTATCTGGAATTAATTGGATAGGTATCAGTTTTATGGGTTAAGGTTTTAAAATAAATAATGGTATTCTTTGTTTGTCTTTAATCATAATGGATTTTACACATTTTGAAAAAGGGGCGGATAATCATCCGCCCCACATGATTATTCCTTCACCAATTTTCCTGTTTTTACCACATGGGCATCAATAATTATTTGGTATAGAAACATCCCGCTGCTATGTCCATCGAGATTCATTTTAACCAAACCTTTGGCGTTTTTAATATTGGTTTTTTGTAAGGTTTGACCCACATAATTCATCAAAACGATTTCACCATTTTCGTATGTCTTTGGAATATCATACACAAAACTCACTTCATTTTTTATAGGATTAGGAAAGCTTTGTATGGTTATTTCTTTTGCTAATTGGGCTGAACCAATTTCCTCAGTCTTTTCTTTCTCTTCAAGTTTCTTAGCATACGAATACGCAATTAATCCGCTAGAGTCTACGCGAATGGTATCACAAACAGAAAAGGTTCCGCACAAATTGGTAGCACTTAAACAAACAATATAGCTACTGTCAAAATACGGAAAGGTATAAATTGGATTTAATTGGGTACTCGTTTGTCCATCGCCAAACTCCCAAAGGTATTGTGTGCTGTAATCTATTGGCTCACTTTGGTTGCTAAAATACAGGGTTGAATCTATCTGAAATTGCACAAAAAACTGTGGTTGTATATTTTGCTGAACCCAGATATTCACTTGGTCGTATTCTACCTTACCCACATTATTATCTATAACCGTTATTTTATACATACTAGGTTTGGATAGTGTGTCTGTGGCTTTAATTTGGTCTGTATAATGCGTTAACACAGTGATAATGGTGTCTTCATATTTCTCCCAAGTAGCATTCATAGAAACACCCCCTGTTTGGTAAATATCTTGGTCATATTGATTTAAGAAATCTACAAAACAAGTTGGGTCAAACAAACTGTTTGAACTAACATAGCTACTTAACGCACCATTATTATGTACCCCCAATGCAAAAAGGTTAAAAGCATTTGCAAAATCATACGTATTAGAAAAAGCTTCTAAATAGGCAGCATACCAAGGTTCTTGGTAAAATTGTTCGCGGTTTAGGGTACTTAAAAACGTGCTATAATTTACACAACTGTTTAAGGCTGTTTTGCCCGCATCGCTCAACAAGTAAAGCGATAGTTTAGAAAAGAAATTAATGTCAATTCCCAATCGCTCATTTATTTCTTCTAATACCAAATGATTTTCATAAAACTGATAACCCAAAAACAAACTGGCATCAAATGAAGTGCCCAGAATTACACTTTCACCCGCACAAATGGTATCTGCCAAACCTGCAAAAGCCAAACTATTGTGTTTTACAAATAAGGTATCGTGCGCCTCGCAACTTCCTTTAAAGGCAGATAATACATAGGTTACGGTATCGCTTGGGGTGGCAATTGGGTTTAGTATATATGGGTTATCTAGGTCGGTGGTAGGACTCCAAGTATAATAATCGGCATTGCCTACAAAGCCCTGTAATTGCAAGGCACTTGGTCCAAGCGGGTTAGAGTATACACTCGCTGGACTAGCCAAAATAACCGCACCCGGTTGTATGTTTATGGTATCCCAACTGGTATTAGATTCTCCGCACCAACCATATTGCGTAAGGCTTACCGCATATTTAAAGCCGCCCTGCCATTTAAAATCTGTAAACTCAAACGAATCGCCATAATGTAAGTTAAACAGTTCCCAATCGGCTCCATAAAAAAAGCGATTTTCATCACCATCTTGGTATTGCGTGGTATCTATTACATGTACATGATAGGTGGCCTTTTCTGCATTAACCAAACTGTAATTATAAGCCTTTACAGTTCCATAACCGCCACAAGCTAAAGTATCTGCCAATGCTAATAGTGTACTTGGTTTTTTGGCCACAAAAAAGTAAACACTTTGCGTATCTTCTATGCCACAATGGTTTTCTACCTTTACAAATATTTTGTACCAAGCATTTCCGCTATCTATATAATTGCAAAGCGGAAACATTTTTAGGCTAGCTTCAGAATAATAGCATTCACTCGATTCGTTGTAACCTTGTGTAAGCTGCATGC
>JAUYMZ010000332.1 GCA_030699355.1 Bacteroidota bacterium
TACAAAAGGAATTTTATACAATAAATTTAATTACAAAAATATTATATGGCTTATTACTTTTTTACCGAAATAGATAAATTAAATGACCAAAATGCCGCTGGTAATGGTGAAGCTTATGGCCCAACAGCTGCTACTGGGGGAAAAGATAGATTTAGAATAACAAGTACACATAAAGTAAGTGCCAATGCTAAGGTAATTGCAGTTTGTAAAGGAACTATTTTGGTTCAGGAGCAATATGGTAATAGTGATTTTTTAAATATTATTCTTAAACCATTTGAACAACCACCCTTTGAATTTCCTAAAATAAAATATTTCATATATAGGGGAGTAAAGAAGAGCAGTTTAGTTGCTGGTACAAACATAGTTGCAAAAGCAACAAACCCCCTGACAGATAGCTTATGGACAGATTACAATGCTTTTAATAATCTAACCAACCAGGCTCCGCCAATAGAGTTATTAGGATTAGGTATGAATTCTGCGATAGAACCTTACAGAAACAATGATGCGATAGAAATGGTATTTGCCATAACTTTTGAAGACCATCAATTGCCAGTTGTACAGGCAGGTTGGCACATAGCTAATTTTGACAATACAATTAATATTGGTTTTGAAATTATGTTTGAAAGTTTGGGTTTTGAACCTACTTTAGAAATTGCTAGAAAGCCTGATCATATCATAGAGGTAACCACATTACCTAGCACGCCTACTCAAGCAGTATTTTTTGAACATTGGCACGATAAAGAAGATATTTTAAATTATTTAGACCCTAGTGCATTTTGGGGTAGTTTTTATAGTAAAAATTTAATTGTATTTAACAATGGGGATAAAAACAAGAAAAAGGCAGATGAACTATACACAGATGTTTTGAGTTTATATTTAAACACTAATAAATGTTATATAGACATTCGCAATGAATTCAATTTTTCTTTGAATTACTTTAAAAATTATGGAACAAATGCTACAAATAATACAACAGAAATAAAATTAGGCAAAGGAAGTGGTATGATTACCGATATTAATTATTATTCCAATGGCTGGCCAATATTAATTTTAGATAATACTGGTTTTAGTAGTACAACTAACAAGTATCAAGAATTAAGGTTACAATTACCTTGCGGAAATGGAGATAACCCTGCACCATTGATCTACATAAGCAAAGCCTATAAGTCTGGCATTAAATTTCCAGAAACATTTAAACTAAATCAAAAATTTTTGACATTAACTGTGTATGATAATTATACACAAGTATTTAATATAGCTGCTCCGTGGGTAAACGGGAATTTATTTAGCAGTTTCATAAGAATTAAACATTGCAAAAGGAATACATCAGAGCCATTACCAACACTAATACCCACACAAATAAGGAGAAAGGATGCTCTTGATGTTATTTTTACAACACGAATGAACTTTGATAATATTGTATTGAATTTTAAAGCCAAAGTGTTTGATGAATTTATTTATACTGATTTAAGAGAAGACTTTGTTTTTGAAGGAGTATTTAATTTAATAATGGCAATCGATTCAAATAATGTGACATTGCTCGCAAATCCAATTGAGATAAATAGTGTAGGTGCATATAACAGAACAACTTTTTCAATCGCAGGTAGCCCCAAAATTGGAAATGACGAAATAAATTATTTAGATGAAATAATGGGAGATGAAAATGGAAATATACTAAAGAAAAAAGCACTAAATATTACAAATGGAGATATAAATATTCTAGAAATAAATAGACCTTATAAAGTGCTTAAAAGATATAATGAACCAGATATGAAAAAAATATTTGGTTTAACTTTAACCAAAACTCAATGGGTAACTTTACTTTCAATTGCTAATGATACAGTAAATTTCGATAAAAAATACCCTATATACATTAGTTTAATAAATAAACAAATTCTAGAAGATATTGATTTGATTAAATATATAACTTCTGAAATTGCATTGTTAGGATATAAAAAAATCTCTAATAATATTACAACTATTTTAGTTGATTCTAATATAATTATCAATACATATGCCTAGAATATTTTCCACAGTTGATTCTGTGGCACATTTTAATCATTTAAAAACAAGGGTTGAAAAGCGCGAAGGCGGTTTTGAATTTGAAGATTACTTCTCATATTCATTAGCATTCGGAAGTTTTGCCATGCCAGAAAATAAATGGAATGGTTCTGATGGAGCTTGGCTAGTTTCAGATAGAAAAAACTTAACTACAAGG
>JAUYMZ010000333.1 GCA_030699355.1 Bacteroidota bacterium
TCAATTTGGAGTGTTTAATAACCAAATCGCGGCGTGTTAATACAATTACCTCACTATATGCCTCTGATTTTAGTAATTCAAAAACCAAACTCCTACCTATTAAACCAGTTGCTCCTATAACAAGCGCCTTTCTATTTTCCATATTATATTAATAATCCTGTGGACTAAATTCTTTTTTATCTTGTGATTGAGCAACTACGATGCTCACCATTTTTTGAGCTAATACATTGGCTGGAGTTGGTTTTAATTTATGTAAATTTCCTAGGCTAACCAGATTTAAAATAGGAGCAAAACTTTTGCTTATAGAATATAAACCACTTTTAGTATTTACAGATTTGGCTATGCTATTAACCCTAAATGTGTATAGGTTTTCGAATTGCATATTTTTAATGTCTTGTTCCAATTTCCCTCGCTTATTCCATTTATCACGATTTGATGCTAAACTAGATTTGCTATGATTTAAAAGGATAAAATTCTTTACATTGGCTTGTTTAGCCACCTTAGCAATATTAAGCGGATATTCAAAATCAAATAAAGGCGCATCTGATACATTGGTGGTGTTTATAAAATCTGTTCCTAATAAACAATACACATCATCAACCCCTTCGAAATCAGAAATATGGGCCTCCAAATTTGAAAAATCTGCTTTCACAACTTTTAAGTGAATATTCTTCAACCTTCTTCCATCGTGACGGGTAAGAACAGTAATCCCTTTGTACCTAATATCGTTTAGTAAAGCATCCATCAATGCTTTGCCTATTCTACCAGATATACCAACCAAAAGTGCTTTTCTCATACAGCAATAAAGAAATTATTAAGTATTTTTTTGACCTAAAACTTTGGATTTCTCAAAAATTTAGGTTGGCAAGATAATTTTTTATGCCATTTTTTTATATAGTTTATAAGAAAATACCTACAAAAAATAAAAAATGATTCAGCTAAAATATTTTTTAAATAATTTCGAAGCATTATTTTCAAAATCAAACTATGAATAACCATGAAATAGATTACCGCATTTTAGGAAGTGAAATGCAATGCGTAGAAGTAGAATTAGACCCGCAAGAAACCGTAATGGCAGAACCAGGGAGTTTTATGATGATGAATGATGGCGTTCAAATGAATACCGTTTTTGGTGATGGCTCCCAACAACAAGGAGGTATTTTTGGCAAGTTAATGTCGGCAGGTAAACGCCTTTTAACAGGCGAAAGTTTATTCATGACTGCCTATACAAATATGGGTTCAGGCAAAAAAACAGTAACCTTTGCAGCACCTTATCCGGGCAAAATTATCCCCATAGATTTAAGCAAGAGAGGCGGAAGAGTTACTTGTCAAAAAGACGCCTTTTTATGCGCAGCTAAAGGCGTTAGTGTTGGTATCGAATTTCAAAAGAAACTTGGTACTGGCTTATTTGGCGGAGAAGGTTTTATCATGCAAAAGTTAGAAGGTGATGGAATGGCATTTGTGCATGCGGGCGGACATGTTGAAGAGAGAGATTTAAATCCGGGAGAAATTTTAAAAATAGACACAGGCTGTATTGTAGCCTTTACCAAAGACATTAACTACGATATTCAATTTGTTGGCGGAATAAAAAATACCCTTTTTGGTGGAGAAGGCGTTTTCTTTGCTACCTTGCAAGGCCCAGGAAAAGTTTGGATTCAATCCCTTCCCATTTCTAGATTAGCCAGCAGAATTGTGGCTTACAGCGGAATGGGACAACGCAGAGAAGAAGGAGGTTTACTGGGTGGTTTGGGTAATATTTTAGATGGAGATGGGAATTAATTACAAAAAAATAGATGTTCACGCGCATATTTTGCCTCAAAATATGCCCAACCTAAAAGAAAAATATGGCTATGGAGATGAATTTATTTATCTCGACCATTTTCAACCGGGTAAGGCAAATATGATGAAGGCAGACGGAACTTTCTTTCGTGTAATTGATGAACTTTGCTGGAATCCCGAGGCCATTATTGCCCACATGGATAAAAATGATGTAGAATTAATGGCGCTTTCTATCGTTCCTGTTTTGTTTTATTATTGGGCTGAACCAAAACATACCCTCGAATGGGCGCGCTATTACAATGATTATATCGCTAAAATTCAAGAAAATTATCCTACTAGGTTTGTGGGTTTAGCCACCCTACCCATGCAAGATATTACCCTTGCCTGCGAAGAGCTTACCCGTTGTAAATATGAATTAAACCTCCCTGGAGTGGAAATTGGAACCCATATTGAACATAGAAACCTCGATGACCCTTACTATTACCCTTTTTATGAAACGGCTGAAAAGTTGGGCATGTGTCTCTTTGTGCACCCTTGGGATATGATGGCGCAAGAAAAAATGCCCAATTACTTTTTACCCTGGTTAGTAGGTATGCCCGCCGAAACCTCTTTAGCAATTTGCAGCATGATGTTTGGAGGTATTTTTGATAAATACCCGAAATTGAGGGTGCTATTCGCCCATGGTGGTGGTTGTTTCCCTCAAACTCTTGGAAGAATATCTCACGCTTACCATGCTCGCCCCGACCTTTGCAATGTGCATAAAGTGTCGGACCCAAGCACGTATACAGATAAGTTTTATATCGACTCCTTGGTTCATGACGAAGAAACCTTTAAGTTTATATTGAAGATGTTCGGGCCAGATAAAATAGCGATGGGCTCTGATTTCCCTTTCCCATT
>JAUYMZ010000172.1 GCA_030699355.1 Bacteroidota bacterium
ATACTTACAATTTTTATTACGATACTTGTGGTAACATGACACGAGAAAACAGCGAACGTTTTTTTGAGTGGGATTATGCAGATAGACTGCGCCTATACTACAACCAAGCAGGAGGTAGCACAGAACCAAGTGTAATTACACATTACATGTACGATGCAGGAGGAAACCGAGTAAAGAAATTCACCCGAGTAAGTGGAGGCAATTGGGAAAGCATAATCTATATTGATGGATTGATAGAATACCGTGAAGACAATGTTACAAATAGAGGAAGTATCAGCCACATCATGGATGATACTCGAAGAGTTGCAACAGTTAGAAACAGGCATGCATTTGGTGATTCAACACCAGATGTCAAATACAATTTAGATGACCACCTTGGTAGTAGTGGAGTTCTTTTAGATACCAGTGGAACATTGGTTAGCAGAGAAGAATATTATCCATTTGGCGAAACTTCATTTGGTTCCTACAGAAAGAAGCGATATCGATTCTGCGGTAAGGAAAAAGATGAAGAAAGCGGATTGTATTATTATGGAGCAAGGTACTATTCTCCTTGGACGTGTAGGTTTGTGAGTGTGGATCCGTTGGCGGGGAAATATGCGCATTTAAATCCATACAATTATGCTTCAAATAATCCTGTAACCCATATTGATGTTGATGGTATGCAGAACCCTGCTGAACAGAGCAGTCCTCAAGGAGGAGCAACTGGACAAGGTATTGAACCACAGCCATCTGTAAAAACTTTAAATACAGTCGTAGTAACTGCTAAAGCAGAAAAAAAAGAATGGGTCAAAGTTTGGGATATGACTAAGAGTTTTACCGCGGGGTTAATTAAAGGAGCAGTTGTTGGTATTGTAGCGGGAGCTATTGCAGGTTTATTATTGGCAAGTGGAACAATTTTAGGAGCAGTAATTGTGGGTGCTGCTGCAGTTTATGGAGCATATCAGTTAGTTAAAAGTGGTTATGAAATAATAAGTGGAAAGGAAGCATTTACTGGTAATAAATTAAGTGATAATGAGCGTGCTGAGATTGCAGGTGAGTTAGTTGGAGGTTCTTTAGGTGGGTTTGTTGGCGTAAGAATGGGAGGACGAAATAAAATTACGTCTCAAACTAATCGCTCAGCTAAAATTAATGAAAGGCATATTCTAGACTCAAATAAAATTTCGAAAGGAAAAACAAGCCCTAGTACAGTTGCACCAAAAAAAATACTTGAAGCGGATTTAAAAGCGTATAATTCTGGTGAATTTACCACAATGAGTAATGGCGATGTAGTTGTAAATGGTCGCATTTATGGAGTAAAAAATGAAGGGGCAACATTATATCCTAAAAGTGGAGGAGCAACAGAATTCATAGACTTAAGTCAAGGACAAATAAAAGCTATACAATTAATTAAAAATACTCCAGCCGAAAAATTATCTTTGGCTTTGGAACGCGCTGGAATAAGTAAAGAGGACTATAATTTTGCGATTAATTTTATTAAAAAATACTAAGATGAAATTATTACTT
>JAUYMZ010000179.1 GCA_030699355.1 Bacteroidota bacterium
CCACCGTAATATTCAAATAGTAAATAATACTATTGGATCAGACATTGCCTCTGCATACATTGGTTTGTATGGTATTCATAGCGCTTATTCTAGGGGTGGTTTGATCCAAAATAATACTGTGAAAAATATTCTAACAACATCTACAACAGCTTTTGCTGGTATTTGGTTAGAGCTTGGTGTGGATTCTAGCACAATAGAAAGGAATATTATTGATAATATTCGGTATACGGCAACAGGTGGATATGGAGGAAGAGGGTTGTATGTTGCTTCTGGAACAACCCAGACTCATTTAAACATTGTTAATAATGTGATATCTAGAATTGGTGGTGATGGCTGGAGTGCATTAAATAATAGCTCTCCAGTTGGTATCTATTTAGATGGAACCAATGGTCATTTAAAAATTTACAATAACTCAGTTTTCATGTCTGGAGGACTTACCAATGGAAGTGCAACTGTTTCAGCAGCAATTTACCTTACCTCAGGCTCCTCTAATATTGATATGCGGAATAATATTTTCCAAAATTCGATGACAGCAAATAATGTAAGTGCAAATAATTATTGTGTATACTCAGAAGTTGCGGGTTCTCAATTTATCAGTTTAGATTACAATAACTATTTTGCTAGTGGTCCGTATGGAAGAGTTGGTTTTTTTGGTTCAGCAAGAGCCGATTTAGCCGCTTGGAAATTAGCCATGCTTAAAGATACAAACTCTGTTTCTTGCGACCCTGCCTTTCCAGCAACAAATAATTTATTTGGCTTAACTGAATGTAATAGTAATAAAGGAATAGCCCTGCCTTTAGTTACCAACGATATAACTGGAAAAGCGCGTGTAGGTTCAAGCCCAGATATTGGTGCTTATGAATACTTGCTTTCTGATGCCAGCGTAATCGCCGTTTTAAGTCCGCTAAATAATACTTGCGGCTCAGCCAATACGCCTATTCAAATTGTGGTTAAAAACAATGGCGATGGCCCTTTAACTAATTTACCTGTTTCATTTGATGTAAGTGGTTTTATAAACAATACCTACTATGATACCATTATGAAAACCATTGCGGGTAATGCTACCGATACATTCACTTTTGCTAGTACCTTAAATACTTTGTCGGGCGGTGCTTTAAATGTGAGTGCTTATGCAAATTTAAATTCGGATGAGAATAATGCCAATGATACTACAAAGCAAAGTGTTCAAATAAATTTATTGCCTAATCCGGCTATAAGTGGTTTAAGTGCGATTTGTGCCAATAATAGTGCTCAATATACTACCACAAATAATACCGGAAGAACCTTCACTTGGGTCGTATCTGATGGTAGTATTTCTAGTGGCCAGGGTGCTCATTCTATAGAAGTGCTTTGGGGTGCAGCAGGACCAGGAACTGTAATGGTTACTGATTCTGTAAATGCAAGTGGTTGTAAAGTAACTACGCCTGCTTATGATGTTGTTATCAACGCCAATCCAGAGCCCGTTGTTTCTGGTGATACCGTAGTTTGTGAAAATACGGTGGCAACTTATAGCACTCCAAACAATGCAGGCCGTATATACAATTGGTCTGTAATGGGTGGTGTAATTTCTGCAGGACAAGGAACTAGTTCTATACAGGTTACCTGGGGAACAAATGGTGTTGGAACTGTAAATGTGACTGACTCTATTATAGCCAGTGGATGTAAAATTGTAACGAATAATTATAATGTGAGCATCAATCCAATTATTTCTGCTAATATGATTTCTTCCTCACAATCTATAATTACAGGAACAACTCCAATGGCACTTACAGGTTCTGCGCCAACTGGCGGTAATGGACAATTTGCATACTCATGGATTACAAGTGCTACTGGCGCAAACAGCGGATTTACATCTGCTTCTGGGTCTAATACTTTAATTGGATATGAGCCAGGAATTATATCAGCAAATACTTGGTATAAACGTATCGTAAGTGCTGGTGTTTGTGCAGCCGATACCAGTAACTCTGTAGCAATTACCGTTTTTCCTGTTATAAGCTCTAATACCATAAGTGGTGCACAAGCCATTTGTTATAATTCTTCAGCTGCAAGTCTTACAGGAAGTGCGCCAGCTGGTGGAAATAATGTTTATTCTTACGAATGGGAAAGCAGCACAAGTAGCTCAACTACTGGGTTTAGTGCTGCTTCTGGAACCAATAATTCTGAAAATTATAATCCAGGTGTTTTAACAGCTACTACTTGGTATAGAAGGGTTGTTCGCTCTTTAAATGGAATGGATGTTTCATCCGCTATTGAAGTAACTGTTAACCCAGTTATTTCTAATAATAACGTTTCTACTGCTCAAACCATTTGTTCGGGTTCAGTTCCAGCCACCTTAACGGGTTCAAGTCCTGCGGGTGGAAATGGTCCAATGACCTATGTTTGGGAAAGTTCAACTACGAGTGCATCGGCTGGATTTAGTGCAGCATCGGGCACCAACAATGCTATCAATTACTCATCATCGGCCCTAACTACTACCACTTGGTTTAGAAGGGTTGCTAGTTCAGGAGATTGTGCGCCATCAACATCAAGTGCAATAGAAATTACTGTTACTCCAGTTATTAGTGCCAATACAGTAAGCACTGCTCAAACCATTTGCTCGGGTTCAGTTCCAACTGCCTTAACGGGTTCAAGTCCTGCGGGTGGAAATGGACCAATGACCTATGTTTGGGAAAGTTCAACTACAAGTGCATCGGCTGGATTTAGTGCAGCATCGGGCACCAACAATGCTATCAATTACTCACCATCGGCGCTAACTGCTACCACTTGGTTTAGAAGGGTTGTAAGCTCAGGAGATTGTGCTCCATTAACTTCAAGTGCAGTAGAAATTACTGTTAATCCAGTTATTGCAGATAATACGATTGGTTCAGCCCAAACCATTTGCACAGGCACAGCGCCAACTGCATTATCTGGTTCAACGCCAACAGGAGGTAATGGTACTTATACGTATACTTGGGAGTTGAGCACAAGCAGCGCAAGTGCAGGATTTACTGCTGCAAGTGGCACCAACAATACTATAAATTACGCTCCGGGTACATTAACAGAAACTACTTGGTTTAGAAGAACTGTTTCTGCTGGTGTTTGTAGCGCTGCCATAAGTTCTGCTGTTGAAATAACAGTAAATCCATTGATTGCAAACAATACCATTTCTGGAACCAATGAGGTTTGTGTGGGTGGTACACCAGCAACCATTACAGGTTCAACTGCCAATGGTGGAAATGGTACGATTACTTATTTATGGGAAAGTAGCACCACAAGTGCAAGCGCAGGCTTTGCAGCGGCAGTAGGCGTAAACAATACTCAAAATTATTTGCCTGCAGCTCTCACTACAACTACTTGGTTCAGAAGAACAGCTAGTGCAGGCGTTTGTAATGCCAATATTACATCTGCTATTGCAGCGGTTGTAAATCCATATCCAACACCAGTTGTTTCTGGTTCAGCAACCATTTGTACTGGAGCAAATGCTACCTATAGCATTGCTTCAAATTCTGGAAGAACCTACTTATGGACTGTTAATGGTGGAACGATAAGTTCTGGACAAGGAACGGCAAGTGTTCAAGTGACTTGGGGAGCTGCTGGGGCTGGAACATTAACTGCTTATGATAGTGTAAATGCAACAGGATGTGCTACCACAAGTAGTGTGTTTAATACTACTATTACACCTGCCATTTCTAATAATACCTTAAGTGGCGTTCAAACCATTTGCTCAGGTTCTATTCCAACTGGCTTTACAGGAACCACTCCTGCAGGTGGAAATGGTCCATTTACTTATCAATGGCAAAGCAGCACAACAAGTGCTAATGATGGCTTTAGTAATGCAAGTGGAACAAGCACCAATGCTAGTTATACAGCACCTGTTGCTTTAACCACCACTACATGGTATAGAAGAGTAATAAGTTCTGGAGATTGTGCCAATAATACGAGTGTAGCCATTGAAATTACTGTTACGCCAGTTATTAGTAACAATACCATTAGTGGTGTTCAAACCATTTGTACCGGCTCGGCTCCAACAAGTTTAACAGGCAGTTTACCAGCAGGTGGAAATGGACCTATTACCTACGTTTGGGAAAGCAGCACCACCAGTTCAACTGCTGGATTTAGTGCAGCTTCTGGTACAAATAATTCAATTAATTATGCACCTTCAACTTTAACCGAAACCACTTGGTTTAGGCGTGTAGTAAGTTCAGGAGATTGTGCACCACATACAAGTAATGCCATAGAAATTACCGTTAATCCTGTTATTGCAAACAATACAATTAGTACGCCAAATCAAATTTGTGAGGGCTCAATTCCACAAGCCATTGTAGGTTCAACTGCAACAGGTGGAAATGGAAGTTATACCTACTTATGGGAAAGCAGTACCACTAGTTCAAGTACTGGATTTAGTGCAGCTTCAGGTGTCAATACAAATGCAAATTATAGTCCGAGTGCCTTAACACAAACAACTTGGTTCAGAAGGGTGGTAAGTGCAGGAGTTTGTGCTTCAAATACCTCTCTTGCTTCAGAAGTAATTGTGAATCCATATCCAGTTCCAGTAGTATCTGGTTTGAACGCAATTTGCGAAAACAATTCAACCAGTTACTCTATTGGGTCGAATGTGGGAAGAACCTATACATGGACTGTTATGGGTGGAAGCATTGCATCTGGACAAGGTACGGCAAGTATCTCTGTTAATTGGGGTGCTGCGGGCATAGGAAGTGTTGTGGTTAAAGATTCTGTAAATGCTACAGGATGTGCTACTACTACAGCTGCCTATACTGTTACCAAGAACGCTTATCCTACTCCGGTTTTAAGTGGATCTAATACAGTTTGTTCTTTCTCAACCACCAATTTTACCACAGCAAATACTTCAGGTAATACCTATAAGTGGGTAGTAACCGGAGGAACCATTGCCAGTGGTCAAGGTACAAATACGGTATCCATTAATTGGTCGGCTCCTGGTGCTGGTTCTGTTATAGTAACCGATTCTGTAAATGCTACAGGTTGTGCTACTACAACTGCTCCATTTGCTGTAAGTATCAACAATAGTCCTAGTCCTGTAATTACAGGAGTAAGTGCAATCTGTGAAGATAATAGTTCAAATTATACTACACCATTTAATTCTGGTAGTGCTTACATCTGGGAAGTTTCTGGTGGTAGTATTACAAGCGGATTAGGAACCAATAATATCACAGTTAATTGGCATACAGCGGGAGCTGGTTCTGTAACTGTAACAGATTCTATTTTGGCTGGTGGTTGCAAAACTACTACCTCGCCTTATGCTGTTATGGTTAATGAATATCCTACACCAGTAATTTCTGGAACTACAACTGTATGTATTAGTTCATCTCATAATTACGCTATTGCAGCGAATGCAGGTAGAACTTATCAGTGGACTATCAATGGAGGAACCATTACAAGCGGACAAGGGACAGCGAGCGTAACGGTTCAGTGGACAAGCGCTGGTACTGGTACATTGGTTGCGTACGACTCTGTGAATGCCACAGGTTGTGCCACTAGCTCATCTATTTATTCTGTAACAGTTAATCCAATTATAAGTGCCAACTCTATAACTGGAAATCAAACCATTTGTACTGGAAGTACTCCAACAAGTTTTGTTGGAACATCGCCAGCTGGTGGCAATGGAAGCTATAGTTACTTGTGGGAAAGTAGCACAACAAGTGCCTCTTCTGGATTTGCCGCTGCTTCGGGTGTGAATAATACAGCTAATTATTCTGCAGGTTCACTAACAGAAACAACTTGGTATAGAAGAACAGTTACTGCCGGTGTTTGTGCAAGCAGCATAAGCGAAAGCATCTCTGTTATTGTAAATCCAAACATATCTAATAATACGATTGGTTCAGACCAAACTATTTGCCATAACACTATCCCAAGTGCCATAACAGGCTCTGGTCCGATAGGTGGAAATGGTACTTATAGTTACTTGTGGGAAAGCAGCACCGTTAGCAGTAGTGCCGGATTTGCAGCTGCCTCTGGTACAAATTCTAACATGAATTATACGCCAGGTTCTTTGGCTGTTACTACTTGGTTTAGAAGGGTTGTAAGCGCTGGCGTTTGTAATGCCAATACTTCAGTTGCCATAAAAATAACAGTACAAGACACAACTAAGCCAACTGTTTTAGTAAATAATATTGCTAGAAACTTAGATGTAAATGGTATGGTAACTATAAGCGTTTCGGATATTGATAATGGAAGCTCAGATAATTGCGGAATTGCGAATCGTGCCTTAAGTAAAGCAAGTTTTAATTGTGCAAATGTTGGTTCGAACCAAATTTATTTAATTGTTACTGATTTAATAGGAAATAAAGATAGCGCAATAGCGCTGGTAACCATTCATGATAATGTGAAGCCAACGGTTATTGTGAAAAACCATACAGCCTATTTAAATGCTAGTGGAACGGTAAATATTGCCGTGTCTGACATTGATAATGGAAGTTCGGATAATTGTTCTATTGCCAGCAGGGTACTATCAACAACAAGCTATAATTGTGCTCAAATTGGTTTGAACCAAATTAAGTTAACCGTAACAGATGTTAACGGAAACATAGATAGTGGATTTGCTCAAGTTACGGTGATGGATACAGTTCGTCCTCAAGTAATAACCCAAAACAGAACGGTTTACTTAAATGCAGCTGGAACAGCAAACATAACAGCAGCCATGGTAAATAATGGTTCAACGGATGCTTGTGGTATTGCCAGTTTGAGTTTATCTACCACTAGCTTTACCTGCGCCAATGTTGGCGACAATGCTGTAAACTTAACCGTAACAGATGTAAATGGCAACAGCAGAATAGGTTCAGCTACCATTACTATTTTAGATACCATTACACCGGTTGTAAATACTCAAAACAGAACAGTATACTTAAATGCAGCTGGAACAGTAAGTGTAACAGCAGCGATGGTAAACAATGGTTCAACAGATGCTTGTGGTATTGCCAGTTTAAGTTTATCTAACACTAGCTTTACTTGTGCCAATGTTGGCGCCAATGCTGTAACTTTAACCGTAACAGATGTAAATGGCAACAGCAGAATAGGTTCAGCTACTATTACTGTTTTAGATACGATTACACCGGTAGTTAATACACAAAATGTAACAGCGTATTTAAATGCAGCTGGAACAGTAAGTGTAACAGCCGCGATGGTAAACAATGGTTCAACAGATGCTTGTGGTATTGCCAGCTTGAGTTTATCTAATACCAGCTTTACCTGTGCCAATGTGGGTGCCAATGCCGTAACGTTAACAGTAACAGATGTGAATGGCAATGTGAGAACAGGTGGTGCTACCATAACTGTTTTAGATACGATTACTCCAGTTGTAAATTCACAAAATGTAACAGTATACTTAAATGCAGCTGGAACAATAAATGTATCAGCAGCGATGGTAAACAATGGTTCAACAGATGCTTGTGGTATTGCCAGTTTGAGTTTATCTAACACTAGCTTTACTTGTGCAAATGTGGGTGCCAATGCCGTAACGTTGACAGTAACGGATGTGAATGGTAACGTGAGAACAGGTTCAGCTACCATCACTGTTTTAGATACCATTGCACCGGTTGTAAATACACAAAATAGAACAGTTTACTTAAATGCAGCTGGAACAGTAAGCGTAACAGCAGCGATGGTAAATAATGGTTCAACAGATGCTTGTGGTATTGCTAGTTTGAGTTTATCAAACACTAGCTTTACTTGTGCCAATGTAGGTGCCAATGCTGTAACCTTAAACGTAACCGACGTAAATGGCAACAGCAGAATAGGTTCAGCTACCATCACTGTTTTAGATACCATTACACCGGTTGTAAATACACAAAACAGAACAGTTTACTTAAATGCAGCTGGAACAGTAA
>JAUYMZ010000185.1 GCA_030699355.1 Bacteroidota bacterium
CTGCGCGTTCTAATACCAAT
The DNA here is from genome assembly GCA_030699355.1 of Bacteroidota bacterium. GTDB lineage: Bacteria > Bacteroidota > Bacteroidia > UKL13-3 > UKL13-3 > B1. Next base: position 21 of record JAUYMZ010000185.1, read on the forward strand.
TGGTTTTGAATGGTTTCTGGCTGAACCAAAACATGCCAAATAAAAAAGCGAGGTGTTATCCCCGCCTTAAATGTTTTCACAACGGAATAATCCTTATTGTGATTTGCTTTCGTACTGTCAAAAATAAATTATTTTTTGTATTATGCAAGTGCAAAATAATTTTAACCTATCAAATAAATAAGACTATGACACAAAAAACTATTTTAGGATTGGATTTGGGGACAAATTCAATAGGCTGGGCTTTGATTGAACAAGATTCAGAAGCAAATACAGGTAAGATTTTAGGAATGGGGAGTAGGATAATTCCGATGGGTCAGGATATCAAGGATGAATTTGGAAAAGGTAATTCTATTTCAAAAACAGCTGATAGAACTAAATTTAGAAGTGTAAGGAGACTTAGAGAACGAAATTTGGAAAGGAGAAATCGTTTACATCGTATTTTAAATATTTTAGGTTTTTTGCCTGAGCATTACAAGAAAGAGATTGATTTTGAAAAGAATTTTGGGCAATTTTATGATGAATCTGAGCCAAAAATTGCATGGAGAATAAATAATCATAAAAAATACGAGTTTATTTTTCGTTCGTCTTTTGATGAAATGGCAAAAGAGTTTAATGGCGTTAAAATTCCATACGATTGGACATTATACTATTTACGAAAAAAGGCAATTAGTTCAATGATAACTAAGGAAGAACTTGCCTGGGTGATATTAAATTTTAACCAAAAACGAGGGTATTATCAATTACGGGGCGAAGACTTTACTGATAATAATTCTACTAGGGAATATGTTATTAAACTTATGATAGTTAAAATTGAAAAAGGTGATTTAGATAAAAAGAATGATAGGAGAAGATGGTATAAAATATTTTTATCAAATGGTTGGGAATATTCGGCAACTTTTACAGCTGAACCTTTATGGGAAAATACTGAAAAAGAATTTTTAGTAACGGAGGAGTATGATGAAGAAGGAAATGTAAAAGTTATTAAGGATAAGCATTCAGATGTTACAGGTAAAGAAAAAAGACGAATAACGCCATTGCCAACATTTGATGAGATTAATTTAATGACTAAAAAAGATCAAGATAAAATATACAGTAAAATAAAAGCTCGCACTGAGATGACAATAAATCAAAGTGGTTCAACTGTTGGTGCTTATATTTTTGATTCTCTTTTGCAAAATCCCTCACAGAAAATTATTGGAAAACTTATTCGAACAATTGAACGTAAGTTTTATAAAGAAGAGTTAAGGATGATTTTGCAAAAACAAATTGAATTGCAGCCTCAATTATTTACTGATGAATTGTATAATAGTTGTGTTCGTGAATTGTATAGAAGTAATGAGAGTCACAAACAATCTTTGAGTAATCGTGATTTTATTCACTTATTTGTTGAAGATATCATCTTCTACCAACGACCATTACGAAGTCAAAAATCATCAATTGGAAATTGTAATTTAGAATTTAAATTGCATAAGATTAATGTTAAATGCGAAAAAGGAATTTCGATAAATAATGAATTTGAAAAGGATAAAAATGGGAAAGATATTTTGGTTAAAGATTATTTAAAAGCAATTCCTAAATCAAATCCTTATTATCAAGAGTTTAGATTATGGCAGTGGTTGAGAAATTTAAGTATTATAACAAAGAATGATGATACTGATGTAACCTCTATTTATCTCAAGAACCATGAGGATTATGAAAGCCTTTTTAACTTTTTATTAACTCAAAAAGAAGTTAATCACAAGATTGTATTTGAACACTTATTTACACCAATAATTAAAGATTTATATCCTACTGCAAAACCTAAACTATTAAATGATGAAATTAAAAAGTTAGTAGGAAGCCACAGATGGAATTACGTATTCGATGATTTGAAAGATAAGGAAGATGAAAAATCAAAGAAATACCCTTGCAATGAGACTGGTTTTGAAATTAGTAAAAGATTAAAGCTTGTGAATAATGTTCCAGATGGATTTTTAACTCGTGAAATTGAGCAGGAGCTTTGGCATCTTATATATTCTGTTACTGATAAAATTGAATATGAAAAGGCATTAAATAGTTTTTCTAAAAAACATTGTTTAGATGATTTATCATTTGTTGAAAATTTCAAAAAGTTTCCACCTTTCAAAAGTGAATACGGAGCTTATTCTGAAAAAGCAATAAAAAAACTTTTACCATTAATGCGCCAGGGCAATTATTGGAGCTGGGATAAAATAGATAAAAAGGTTCAAGAACGAATTGAAAAGCTTCAAACAGGAGAATTTGATCAAAACATAGAAAATAGGGTAAGGGAGAAAGTGATTAATTTGATAGAACCTTTTCAATATCAGGGCTTGCCAGAATGGTTGGCAAAATATATTGTTTATGGAAGGCATTCAGAGGCAGCAGACACCAATTATTGGAAGGTTGTTGCTGATTTAGAATTATACCTAAAGGAGTTTAAGCAACATTCTCTCAGAAATCCAATTGTGGAGCAGGTCATAACTGAAACCCTTCGTGTAGTGAGAGATATTTGGCAGAATTATGGTAATGGAAAAGAGAGCTTTTTTACCGAAATTCATGTAGAGTTAGGTAGAGAAATGAAAAATACCGCCGAGGACCGAAAAAGAATGACTACGCAAGTTTCCGAAAACGAAAATACAAACCATAGAATAAAAGCTTTACTAGTTGAGTTGTCACAAGATGTAGGATTTAAGAATGTTATACCTCATTCTCCGAAGCAGCAGGAGATTTTAAAAATTTACGAAGAGTATGCATTAAATAATGAAGAAAAATTTGACAAAAAAGATATAAACGGAAAGGACCTATTTATTAAAGATTCTATTCCAGAGGATATTATAAAAATCAGTAAGTTATCCCAACCTACTAAATCTGAATTAATCAGATACAAGTTATGGTTAGAACAAAAATATCGTTCACCATATACTGGTCAAATGATACCCCTAAGTAGGTTATTTACTTCTGACTATGAAATAGAACATGTGATACCGCAAAGCAGATATTTTGATGATAGTTATAGCAATAAAATTATTTGTGAATCAGCTGTAAATAAATTAAAAGATAAGTTACTTGGTTTAGAGTTTATTAAAAAATACCATGGTGAAATAGTTCAGATAGGTAATGGAACAGGAAAAGTGCAAATATTAAATGAGGAAGCTTATATAGCATATGTAAACGAACATTATAATAAATTACGTTCAAAAAGAAATAAATTATTACTTGAAGAAATCCCTGAAGCAATGATTCTGCGACAACTTAATGATACCCGTTATATTAGCAAGTTTATTACTTCTATTCTTTCAAATTTAGTTAGGAGTAATGTAAATGATAATGGCATAAATTCGAAAAATATTGTGTTCGGAAATGGAAAGATAACCTCAACTTTAAAACAGGATTGGGGATTGAATAATGTATGGAATGAACTTGTTATAAATAGATTTGAACGTTTGAATGCTTTAATGAAAACAGAGGTATTTACTACTAAAAATAAAGAAGGTCATTTAATACCAGCAATTCCTTTTGAATATTCAAAAGGTTTTCAAAAGAAGCGAATCGATCATAGACATCATGCAATGGATGCCTTAATAATTGCTTGTGCAACCCGTGATCACGTAAATTTATTGAATAATGAGTCAGCTAAATCCGAGAAATCTAGGTTTGATTTGCAGGTAAAATTACGTCATAAAGAAAGCTGGATTGATAGTAGTGGAGGTAAGAGAGAAAAATTTACTCAATTCAAAAAACCTTGGATAAACTTTGTTTCAGATGCTAAATTTAATTTAGAAAAAGTCGTTGTAAGTTTCAAACAAAACTTGCGGGTAATTAATAAAACTAAATTTAAAGGTTATACTTACAAGGAAAGCAAGGAATTGTCTAAGGGAAGGAATTGGGCGATTCGTCAATCTTTACATGAAGAAACTGTGTCTGGATATGTAAATTTGCCATGGGTAAAATGTGATAAGGGTGAATTTATAACAGCAACTCGTAAATCTCTAAATACTAGTTTTAATTTAGATAAAATTGAAAAAATAACTGATTTGGGAATTCAAGAAATCTTAAGAAAATATTTGAAACAAGATAAGTTTAAACGAATAAGTTTAAGTGGTGAACTATCGTATGATTCAGAATTGGCTTTTTCCCCTGAAGGGATTGATGAACTGAATAAAAATATTAAAGTTTTCAATAATGGTAAATTCCATCAACCAATTTTAAAGGTAAGAGTTTATGAAAAGGGAAGTGGTCGTTTTAAATTAGGAGAAAATGGGCAAAAGAAATATAAATTTGTGCAAGGAGCTCCAAATTTGTTCTATGCTGTTTATGAATGTAATGAAATTAAAGGCAGGTTGTTTGAAACTGTGCCTTTAAATGAAATTATCGAACATCAAAAAGTGCAAGAAAATGAAAATATTTCAAAGGATGACCGTACGGATGTTTTTGTAAAAAAAGTTCTTTTAAATCGAGGAAAAAATTATGAAGTAAAATTTTTGTTCTCATTATCTCCTAATGATTTAGTATATATGCCATTAAATAAGGAGAATTTAAGTACAATCGATTTTTCTAATTTAAATGCAGAGCAACTGCGCAGAGTATTTGTTGTTAACGACTTTTCTGGAACAACTTGTTATTTTAGACCTTATAGTTTTGCAAAAGCAATTGTCCCAAAGGAAGTTGATATGAGTTTTGATGAATCAAAAAATAAAATTAAAGGCTCATTTGATAGTAAAACTGCAAGTTATAATAGAATTCAGATTAAAGAGTTTTGCATTAAATTAAAGATGGATAGGTTAGGAAACATTTCAAGAGCAACTTTTTGAATTTAAACACTTAAGGTGATGATACTTTTTGTGTTTGAAATTATCAACAAGTTTTGATTTGTTTTCGTATTATGTTCTTTCTAATATTGCCAACAGCTTACGTGCAATGAAATAATGAGTTTCGGGATGTTGTGATTTGCTTTCGTATTATGTTCTTTCTAATATTGCCAACAGCAGCGCGAATTTGAGCAGTCAAACGGCATCCGTTGTGATTTGCTTTCGTATTATGTTCTTTCTAATATTGCCAACAGCGCAAGAAGTACCAAAAGGTAACACCTGACGGTTGTGATTTGCTTTCGTATTATGTTCTTTCTAATATTGCCAACAGCTGTGGATGATGGTGATGCGTATGATGCATGGTTGTGATTTGCTTTCGTATTATGTTCTTTCTAATATTGCCAACAGCCTCCGGCGCCAAAAAAGAAAAGTAGCAAAAGTTGTGATTTGCTTTCGTATTTAGTTCTTTCTAATATTGCCAA
>JAUYMZ010000198.1 GCA_030699355.1 Bacteroidota bacterium
AAACCTCCATCTCACCAAAACGCTGACCACCAAATTGTGCTTTACCACCTAAAGGCTGTTGCGTAATTAATGAATATGGTCCGATTGAACGCGCATGCATCTTATCATCAACCATGTGCCCTAATTTAATCATGTAAATAACACCTACTGTTACGGGTTGATCAAATTTGGCTCCACTTAAACCATCGTTTAAGTATGTTTTTCCCCAATCTGGAATACCTGCTTTACGCGTATATTCTAATACTTGATCATCTGATGCGCCATCAAAAATTGGTGTTGCAAATTTAACATCCAACTCCTTAGCAGCCCATCCCAATACCGTTTCATAGATCTGACCCAAATTCATACGTGAAGGTACACCTAATGGGTTCAACACGATATCCACTGGGCGACCATTGTCCATGAATGGAAGGTCTTCTTCGCGCACGATACGAGCAACAATACCCTTGTTACCGTGACGACCAGCCATCTTATCACCCACTTTCAACTTACGTTTTTGAGCAATGTATACTTTAGCTAGTTTCAAAATACCAGTTGGTAATTCATCCCCTACACTAATCGCATACTCTTTTCTTCTGTAATCGGCTAATTCTTGGTTATGACGATTTTTGAAGTTAGTTAAAATGGTACGGATTAACTCATTCTTCTCTGCATCGCCTGTCCAATTGTTGGCCATAACATTTGAGTAATCAATCTCGTTCAAATTCTTCATACTAAATTTAGAACCCTTTGCAATTAACTCCTCATTGTATACATTAAATACGCCAGAAGATGTTTTTCCAGATAAAACAGAGAATAATTTTTCAATTAAGATATCCTTAATTTCTTTTAAGTTCTTCTCATGCTCATCTTTCAATTTAGCTAATTTAACTTTATCATCTTGCTTAGCTGTTTTCTCTTTCTTAGCGCGGGCAAACAATTTCTTGTCTATCACCACACCATTGGTAGAAGGAATTGCTTTTAATGAAGCATCTTTCACATCACCAGCTTTATCTCCAAAGATGGCACGTAAAAGTTTTTCTTCTGGAGAAGGTTCTGTTTCACCTTTTGGTGTAATTTTACCAATTAAGATGTCACCTTCACCAACCTCACAACCTACACGAATCAAACCATTTTCATCCAAGTTTTTAGTGGCTTCTTCGCTCACATTTGGAATATCATTGGTTAATTCTTCCTCACCACGTTTGGTATCACGCACTTCTAACTCGTATTCAGTAATGTGAATTGAAGTAAAAATATCTTCCTTCACTACTTTTTCAGAGATAACAATTGCATCCTCAAAGTTAAAACCTTGCCAAGGCATGAATGCCACTTGCAAGTTTCTACCTAAGGCTAATTCGCCACCTTCTGTTGCATAACCTTCACACAAAACAGTTCCCTTTTCAACCTTTTGCCCTTTGCGAACAATTGGTTTTAAGTTAATACAAGTATTTTGGTTGGTTCTGCGGAATTTAATTAAAGAATATATTTTGGTATCAGTTCCAAAGCTTACCAATTTATCAGTTTCTGTTTGCTCGTAGCGAATACGGATTTCTCTTGCATCTACATATTCAACAACACCCGTAGCTTCTGCAACCAATAAAGTTCTAGAATCTTTGGCAACTCTACCTTCTAATCCTGTTCCTACTACCGGTGCTTGAGGCTTCAACAAAGGCACCGCTTGGCGCTGCATGTTTGAACCCATCAAGGCACGATTCGCATCATTATGTTCTAAGAAAGGAATCAATGAAGCAGCAATCGATACAATTTGGTTCGGAGCAATATCCATAAACTCTAGCTTATCCGACTCTACCATCGGGAAGTCACCTTCGTAACGTGCTTTAATTTTATGGTCTAAGAAATTACCTTCGCCATCGTAACGCGCATTTGATTGTGCAATTACTTTTCCTTCTTCATCTTCTGCACTTAAATATGTAACTGGCTCACCTGCTTTTACCTTACCACCCTCTACTTTTAAGTAAGGAGTTTCGATAAAGCCCATGCCATTGATTTTAGCGTGCACACATAAAGAAGAAATCAATCCAATGTTTGGACCCTCTGGTGTTTCAATCGTACATAAACGTCCGTAATGCGTGTAGTGAACGTCACGCACCTCAAAACCAGCACGGTCTCTACTCAAACCACCTGGCCCTAGCGCCGACATTCTACGCTTGTGCGTAATCTCAGCTAAAGGATTGGTTTGATCCATGAATTGAGACAATTGGTTCGTACCAAAGAATGAATTAATAACAGACGATAAAGTCTTAGCATTAATCAAATCTGTAGGAGTAAAAACTTCATTGTCGCGAATATTCATACGTTCGCGGATGGTACGAGCCATACGGGCTAAACCAACACCAAACTGAGAATATAATTGTTCTCCAACCGTACGTACACGACGATTACTTAAGTGATCAATATCATCCACATCTGCTCTCGAATTTGATAATTCAATCAAATACTTGATGATAGAAACGATATCGTCTTTACTTAAAACGCGGTTACTTAAAGGTTCGTTTTTATTTAATTTTCGGTTGATCCTATAACGCCCAACATCACCCAAATCATAGCGTTTTTCTGAGAAAAACAATTTCTCAATAACACCACGAGCTGTTTCTTCATCAGGTGGATCAGCATTACGCAATTGACGATAGATATGCTCATGAGCTTCTTTACCGCTATTTGCTGTATCTTTTTGTAAAGTATTTAAGATAATAGCAAAGTCGTTATGACTAGATTCATTTTTGTGAAGTAAGATTGATTTTACTTCAGCTTCCACAATTTGGTCGATATGATCCTCTTCCAAAATGGTATCGCGTTCAATGATAACTTCATTACGCTCAATAGAAACCACTTCACCTGTATCCTCATCCACAAAATCTTCAATCCAAGTGCGCAATACACGGGCAGCTAATTTTCTACCCAATACTTTCTTCAAACCAGATTTACTTACCTTAGCTTCTTCCGCTAATTCAAATAAGTTTAAGATATCCTTATCAGATTCGAATCCAATAGCACGAAGTAAAGTAGTTACTGGAAACTTTTTCTTACGGTCGATATAAGCATACATTACATTGTTTACATCTGTTGCAAATTCAATCCAACTTCCCTTAAAAGGAATAACACGAGCTGAATACAACTTAGTACCATTGGTGTGGTAGCTTTGACCGAAGAATACACCTGGCGAACGATGTAATTGAGAAACGATAATACGTTCAGCACCATTGATAACAAAAGTACCGCGTGGAGTCATATAAGGAATGGTTCCTAAATATACATCCTGCACGATAGTTTTAAAATCTTCATGCTCTGGATCATTACATGATAAACGTAATTTTGCCTTTAAAGGCACTGAATAAGTTAATCCACGCTCAATACACTCATCAATTGAGTAGCGCGGTGGATCAACAAAATAGTCTAAAAATTCTAGAACGAAGATGTTACGCGTATCGGTGATAGGGAAATTCTCTAAAAACACCTTGTACAAACCTTCGTTGGTTCTACTTTCTGAAGTAGTATCCAATTGAAAGAATTCTTTAAACGACTGCAATTGAACATCCAAAAAATCTGGATAATCGATAACAGGATTAACTGAAGAGAAGGAAATTCTTCCTCCAGTTGTATTTATATTTTTGGCCAATGTTAAATAATATTAAATGGTTAACCAATCCTTGGATTTACATAAACAAAGATGTGACCCACGACATTAGTCGGGGTCACATGTTCAAAATCTATTGATTTCGAATTACTTAACTTCAATCTCAGCTCCTGCTTCAGTAAGCTTAGCTTTAAGATCTTCAGCAGTTGCTTTGTCAACGCCTTCTTTGATTGGCTTTGGAGCACCGTCTACCAATTCTTTAGCTTCTTTCAAACCTAAACCGGTAAGGTCTTTTACAATCTTAACCACGTTAAGTTTGTTTGCACCAGCAGCCTTCAAAATTACATCAAAAGATGTTTTTTCAGCCGCAGCTTCAGTAGCAGCAGCTGCAGGAGCTGCAACAGCTACAGCAGCAGCTGCAGGTTCGATACCATACTCATCTTTCAAAATTGTAGCTAACTCATTAACTTCTTTCACTGTTAAGTTAACTAATTGTTCTGCGAACGCTTTTAAATCTGCCATTTGTCTAAAATTTAATTGTTATTAATTGTTGTTGTTATTTTTGTCTTTTTTATTCCGGACGTTCTGATAATGTTTTAACCACACCGGCGATGGTTTTTCCACCTGATTGTAATGCACTGATTACGTTTTGAGCAGGTGATTGTAATAAACCAATGATTTCTCCAATCAATTCGTTTTTCGATTTCAATGCTATTAAAGCATCAAGCTGGTTATCACCAATGAAAACATCTGCATCGATACAAGCGCCTTTTAAGGCAGGGATAGTATCTTTCTTTCTGAATTCTTTGATAGCTTTGGCAGGAGCTTTCATGTCTTCACAGAACATGATAGCAGAGTTGCCTTTTAATGTATCGGTTAATGCACCAAAATCGCGACCAGATCTTTCGAATGCCTTCTTAATTAAAGTATTCTTTGCAACTTCTAAAGTAATATCGTTTTTAAACAACATTCTTCTTAAGTCACTTGTCTTTTGCGCATTTAACTTGGCAATATCCGTGATATAAATATTCTTGTACTGGTTAAACTTTTCAACCAATGCTTCAATTACTAATTCTTTTTCTTCCTTTTTCATATCCGATTGCGATTAAATACCTGGAACAGATTTGGTATCAACAGTAATACCAGGACTCATAGTGCTGCTTACATGAATGCTTCTGAAGTAAGTACCTTTAGCACTTGAAGGCTTCATTTTAGCTAAAGTTTGAATTAACTCTACTGCATTTTCGTATAACTTCTCAGGAGCAAAAGTTGACTTACCAATAGAAGTATGAATATTACCCTCTTTGTCTACTTTAAAATCAATTTTACCCGCTTTGATTTCCTTTACAGTTTTACCAACCTCTTGGGTTACGGTACCACTCTTAGGATTAGGCATTAAGTTACGAGGTCCTAATATTTTACCTAATTTACCTAATTTAGCCATTACAGCTGGCATAGTAACAATGATATCAATATCTGTCCAACCTTGCTCAATCTTTTGAATATACTCATCCAAACCTGCGTAATCAGCACCAGCTTCAATAGCTTCTGCTTCTTTATCGGCAGGAACTAAAGCTAAAACTTTAATGGTTTTTCCAGTTCCGTGAGGTAAAGCTACCGTACCACGAACCATTTGATTTGCTTTCTTTGGATCTACGCCCAAACGAACGTCGATATCCACAGAAGAATCAAATTTAGTATAGGATATCTCCTTTACCAACTTAGAAGCTTCAGTCAAAGTATAGGCTTTATTGCCATCAACCTTTTTCAATGCTTCTTTTCTTTTCTTACTTATCCTTGTCATCTCTTAATTATTTTTAATTGTTAAAAGGATTTTCACCAGTAACGTTGATACCCATACTACGGGCACTACCGGCAACCATTTTCATTGCAGACTCCAATTTAAAGCAATTCATGTCTACAATTTTATCTTCAGCAATCGTCTTGATTTGATCCCAGCTAACATTACCGTTTTTCTTACGGTTTGGTTCAGCCGAACCTTTAGCAATTTTTGCTGCCTCCAATAACTGTGAAGCTACCGGTGGAGTTTTGATGATAAAATCGAATGATTTATCACTGTAAACAGAGATTACAACTGGTAAAATCTTCCCTGCTTTATCTTGGGTTCTTGCATTGAATTGCTTGCAAAACTCCATGATATTTACACCTTTTGATCCCAATGCAGGACCGATTGGAGGAGCTGGATTAGCAGCGCCGCCTTTTACCTGAAGTTTAATAAAACCTGTTAGTTCTTTTGCCATAACATCTAATTTTTTGTCGGTTTGTACCGAACTTTATTCTACAATTAACTTTCTTTTTCTACCTGTGAGAAATTGAGTTCTAAAGGCGTTCTTCTTCCGAAGATTTTTACCATTACCTTCAATTTCTTTTTGTCTTCGCTTACCTCTTCAATAACACCACTAAAGCCGGTAAACGGACCATCAATAACCTTT
>JAUYMZ010000202.1 GCA_030699355.1 Bacteroidota bacterium
TGAAACTGATATATTTATTTTTGACTTTAATTTTGTACCTTCCTCAAAATAAACCATCTGGAAAGTTACTAGAGAGTAGAATAAAGATTATAGAGAAAAAATATGCTTCACAATTAAAACGTATTTATTTTTATAAAGGAGAAAATTGTACAAACAGCAATCATTTATCAACCATTAATTCCTGTGGGATTAATATAAAGGATATTAAAAGTATCGTATCATACAGACATTTGAAAAAGGAATATAATTACATACCAATAACTATAGAGCTATGGGAATTTGAAAGTAATCAAAAAGCTATTCTATTTAATCGAGAAATTGAAATAAAATCTCCATTAATTCAGTGTGCTTTATTAAAAATAAGTAGCACATCTTTTGTAAAAGATAATATTGTTGTCTCTATCACTGGTAACCCCAAACAACAATTACTTTTAGATAAAATATATAGCGAGTTAAAGAGAGAATGAGTAGAACATATTTAGTTTGCCTTGTAATAATTTTTTAATGGTTGAGTTAACTTGAAAAGTCTTTTATTAAACCTTACAAGTACAATTTTGCAAGGTTTAATATTAATGAGTAGAAACCTACAGTTACGATTTAGTGGGCAATATAAAAATACTTAAGCATCAAGGTGTAAATAATTTTACCCGTAGTTTTAATTATGGTAATAATTTACTGAACAGTATTGCAGTAGGCGGAAATAATTATACCTTTGAATACGATGTTTGTGGTAACCAAACCAGAGAAAACCAAGAACGTCAGTTTGATTGGGATTATGCTGACAGAATGAAACTGTATTATAACCAAGTAAACCCAAGGCAAGAACCCAGCACCTATGCGCATTATTTATACGATGCAGGGGGAAGCCGTGTACAAAAGCTTACACGAACTCAAGGCGGAAATTGGGAGTGTACAACCTATATTGACGGCCTGATAGAATACCGAGAAGACAATACTGGACAGAAACAAAGCATAAGCCATATAATGGAAGATAGTAAGCGCATAGCATCTATTAGAAAAGGACATGATTTTGAAAATACGACCCCCGAAGTTAAATACAATATGGATGACCACTTGGGTTCTTCTAATTTAAGTATAGATGAAAATGGCACATTGGTAAACCGAGAAGAATATTATCCATTTGGAGAAACTTCTTTTGGCAGCTATGGCAAGAAACGTTACCGATTCTGTGGCAAAGAAAAGGATGAAGAGAGTGGACTTTATTATTGTGGAGCAAGGTACTATTCTCCTTGGTCGTGTAGGTTTATTTCTGTTGACCCGCAAGCAGGGAAGTACGTTTTCCAAACACCTTATGCTTATGCAGATAATAACCCTATCTGTAAAATGGATTATAATGGAGAAGGTACTGGAGATGCTGGTGGAGAACCTACAAAAGCTAATGCGCAGCCAGCAGATCAAAACCAATCAGCAGGGACAAGTGTTGTGATACACCAAGTTAAAAAAAATGAAACACTAGGTGGAATAGCTAAAAAGTATGGTACTAGTGTTGATGCTTTGAGAAAAGCCAATAATCTTGATCCTAAAAATGATATTAAATTGCAGATTGGTACCAAGTTAAATATTCCACAAGCTTCTGTTCAAAGCAATGTAAATTCCAGTTTTAAATTTAATTTTGAAATGATTTTGCCTGATAATTCACGGTACGTAGCTCCAATTACATTAGGATTAAACACTCCAAAGTCAGGAGTATCTGGAGGGTTTTCAGGTCAATTTATGAGGATGGTGATGGGTAATGAGCCGGCATCATCAGGAAGTGGAGGGCCATTTAGAAAAATTTCATTAGGAGGTCAATCTTCTGTAAAATGGGGTCCTGCAACCGTAATATCTACCTCTCAATTAAGTCAGTCGCAAGGTCCATTTAGTTATTCTTCTAAGATAACAATATCTACTCGAATATATTTAACCAATACACCATTAGGTAAAAATGAAATAGTACCTGATGCAGAGGTTTTTTTTAATTTTCAAATAAGTAATGAAGAAAGTGTGATTCAACTATAAACTATAAAATACCATTAGGTGAATTTGGATTTATCTCTTTTAAGCATCGCATGAGTACTGGATTTCTGGAAAGTTTTAAATTAGGTTTAACACTTAAGCCAACTCCCTCTGCATACTTGGAAATTAAAAATTACACAATTAAATAATACATTATGAAATTTAAATGGATGTTATTTGGATTGATAATTACTTTTCTAATACAATGTAAGCAAAAGTATGATATACACGAAGGTAGGCTTAAGTATCTACGGAGTAATTATACGAAAAGTGGCAATCTAATTGACTCTGATACCCTTAATATTGTGTTTAATAGGGATATTATCTGCTTGTTATTTCATATCCCTCCTAATGAATCAATTTCTGATACACTTATTGAGTTTTTAGGCTATAATGCCAAGTTGAATAGAGCTATAATAAAATTATCAGTCGATTCATCTTTTCGTGAATATGACTATAGATATTATTCAGATTCTCTTTTGTCTGTATCTGAAATTTCTGATACTACTATTTCAAAAATTTCTTATAAAGGGATTTTATTAAAATATCAGAAAAAGAGTATTAAAGTTTATCGAGGTGTTGAATCCGATATTTACATGCCTTTTTTAAAATTTAAGAATAGCCTCTATATTGATGTTGTTTTATTTAGTAAGTCTATGCCTCAACTCTTTGTTGTTGAAACAGAAGAAGATATATCCAATTTCAATCTTATAAAATCGGATTACCATGAATTGAAGGTGGATTTAAATAAACTGTTTTAATAATTTAGATTTTTAAAAATTGCATTATCTAATTTTGAATTCAAACTAACTAATACCTATGCCAATAGGCCAAAAAATAAAAATATACTACGACCCGCGTGGTCAGGTGATAAGAACGGTTAATCCTGACTTAAGTGAGCAGCGTGTGGTATATGGTGTTCCCAATAATCTTGCCTTAGTCA